>CAZTMF010000462.1:0-3200 GCA_964614675.1 uncultured Caulobacteraceae bacterium
AGACGCCGCCCAGATAGACCGAGCCCAGGAACGGGCCCTGCACGTCGCGGGTCTTCAGGGCCACCATGCCGACGCGGGGCTCGCGGTCGAGGACGCGCACGGCCGCATCGAGGCCCCCCTCCACCACCTCGTTGTCGTCGCTGAGCCAGGCGACGTAGGGCGTGTCGACGATCTTGAAGATGTCGTTGTAGGCGCGCGCCTGGCCGAGCTTGCGGCCGACCAGCAGGATGCGCACCCGCTCATCGTCCAGCGAGCGCAGGAACTCCTCGGTTCCGTCGGTCGAGCCGGCGTCGGTCACGTGGACGATCACCGGCGTCCTGGTCCGGAGCAGGATGCTGTCCAGGCAGCGCCTCAGCGACTCCAGCCGGTTGAAGGTGCCGAGGACGACCGACAGGCGCGCGTCGGAGGACATGGGATCTCGAGTTTCCGCCCGCCCGGAGGCGCAATCCAAGTCTCTGATAGGGCAGCCGGACCCGGCTCGCCAGAGCGCCGCCGAGTTGACGGCCGGGCCGAACGATGCACAGCCAGCGGCCATGTCGGGTTCTGACGACCTCGCCCCGCGTCCGCACGGCACGGGCGTCGCCTTTGTCACCGGGGCCGCCGGATTCCTTGGCGGCGCGGTCGCCGCGGCCTGGGTGCGGGCCGGCTGGAAGGTCGCTGGTTTCGACACCGCGCCGGGCTGGGCGGGAGGATGCGCTCACTGGATCACCGGCGAGGTGCATCGGGACGCCCTCACGCGCGCAGCCGGCGAGATCGGCGCGCCTGAGGTGATGTTTCACGCCGCTGGGGGCAGCTCGGTCGGAGCCTCGGTGGCCGATCCGGACGGGGACTTCGCCCGCACCGTGCTGAGCGTGCGCGAGACCCTGGCCTTCCTGAAGGCAGAGGCGCCGGACGCGCGGCTGATCTATCCCTCCAGCGCCGCGGTCTATGGCGCAGCCTCGTCGGAATCCCTGGCGGAAATGGCGCCGCTGAAGCCGATCTCTCCATACGGACAGCACAAGGTCGAAGCGGAGCTGACGATCTTCAGCGCCGTGGCGGCCTTCGGTTTGCATGCGGTAGTCCTGCGCTTCTTCTCTCTCTATGGCCCGGGACTGCGCAAGCAACTGCTCTGGGATTTGGCCAGACGCCTCGCGACCCAACCTGCGCAGCTCGAGCTCTCAGGAACTGGCCAAGAGACGCGGGATTTCCTGTTTGTCGACGACGCCGTGCGGCTCGTCGGTTTGGCCGCCGGCGCGGATGCAGCGCCCTCGCCGCTGATCCTGAACGGCGGCCGGGGCGAGGCGATTTCTGTGCGACGGGCGGCTGAAACCTTGGCGCGGGCCCTCGGAGCCAAGACCTCCATCGGCTTCTCGGGCGAGAGCCGGGCCGGCGATCCAGCTGCGCTGGTGGCTGACGTCTCCGAGGCCCGGGCCCACGGCTTCTCACCCCAAGTGAGGTTCGAGGAGGGCGCCCAGCGCTTCGCCCGCTGGTTCGCCGCCCTACCGGCGTGAGGCTTGGCTTGGCCGGCCCGCCCCCCTAATGATCCCCGCGATGGCGGACCCAAGCAGTCTGAAGGCGGTGGCCCTGATCCCGGCGCGGTCGGGATCGGTGCGCGTGCCGCACAAGAACGTCCGCCGACTGCGGGGCCATCCCCTGATCGCCTACACCATCGCCGCGGCGCGTGCGTCGGGGGTGTTCGACGCGGTGGTGGTGTCCACCGACTCCGAGGACTACGCCCGCGTCGCCCGCCACTACGGCGCCGAGGTCCCGTTCCTGCGCGACGCCGCCATCGCCGGCTCGACATCGCCCGACATCGAGTGGGTGCTGCACGCCCTGGACGCCCTTCAGGCCCAGGGCCGGCGCTTCGACGCCTTTTCGATCCTTCGCCCCACCAGCCCGTTCCGGAAGCCCGAGACCATCCAGCGCGCCTGGGCGGCCTTCACCGGAGCCGAGGGCGCCGATTCCCTGCGCGCCGTCGAGCCGGTGGAGCAGCATCCCGGCAAGATGTGGGTGGTGCGCGGCGAACGGATGACGCCCTTGCTGCCGCTGAACCCCGAGGACGGGCCGCCCTGGCACAGCCAGCAGAAGGCCTCCCTGCCCAAGGTCTATGTCCAGAATGCCTCGCTCGAGATCGCCTGGACCGGGATGGCCCGGCGCACCGGCTCCATCGCCGGAACCGTGCTGGTCCCCTTCCTGACCGAAGGCGACGAAGGCATGGACATCAACGGCCCGCTCGACTGGTGGCGCATCGAACACCTGCTCTCGACCGGCGAGGCGCGGCTTCCGGCCGTGGCCGAACCTCCCTATCCCGAACCGGCGTCCGCGCCCGCGTCATGAAAGTCCGCCATGGGTGATCTTGTCGGCTCCGCCGTCGACGGCGAGCTCTATTTCATCAATCGTTCGGAGTTCGAGCGCATCCGCCGCCTGAACGCGTCCAAGGCCGAGGTCACGGCCCTGTTCGCCGACATGGCCCGGCTGAACGCGCTCTACATGATCGCCACCGCCGGCTCGGGCCACATCGGCTCGTCGTTCTCGTCGATGGACCTGTTCTCGCACCTGCAGCTCAACGAGATCGACCAGTCAAAAGGCGAGGTGTTCTTCTCGTCCAAGGGCCACGACGCGCCCGGCCTCTACGCCATCATGATGGCCGTGGGTCTCATGGACGAAGGTCTGATCCACAGCCTTCGCCGCCTGGACGGCCTGCCCGGCCACCCGGACGTGGGCACCAAGGGGATCGTCGCCAACACCGGCTCGCTCGGCATGGGCATCTCCAAGGCCAAGGGCATGATCCTGGCCGCCCGGCTGAAGGGCCGGACCACCAAGGTGGCGGTGGTCACCGGCGACGGCGAACTGCAGGAAGGGCAGAACTGGGAAGCCCTGGTCTCGGCCGCCAACTGGAAGATGGGCGAGCTGACCGTGGTCGTGGACCACAACAAGATCCAGTCGGACTACTCCCTGGAGCGGACATCCTCGCTGGGTGATCTGGTCGCCAAGTTCGCCGCCTTCGGCTGGCATGTGGAGCGTATCGACGGCCACGACACGCGCCTGCTGGAAGAGACCTTCGCGCGCATCAACAGGATCACCGACAAGCCAAAGGTGATCGTGGCCGACACGGTCAAGGGCAAGGGCGTCTCCTTCATGGAGGGCACCTCGATCGACTCCGACGTGGAGATGTTCCTGTTCCACTCCGGCGCGCCCCAGGCGGCCGACTACACCCGCGC
>CAZTMF010000463.1:0-3193 GCA_964614675.1 uncultured Caulobacteraceae bacterium
CTTCGGCGCCTTCATGAACCAGGGCCAGATCTGCATGTCGACCGAGCGGATCGTGGTGGTCCCCGAGATCGCCGATGAGTTCGTCCGCAAGTTCGCCGAGAAGGCCAAGACGCTGAAGGCCGGCGACCCGCGCGAGGGCTCGACGCCCCTGGGCGCCATCGTCAACGCCGACGCCGCCAAGCACATCCAGGACCTGGTCGACGACGCCCTGGCCAAGGGCGCCAGCGTGCCCGCCGGAGGCAAGGGCGCGGGCCTCCTGATGGACTCCACCATCGTCGACAAGTGCGAGCCCGGGATGCGGATCTACGGCGAGGAGTCGTTCGGACCGGTGACCACCATCGTCCGCGCCAAGGACGAGGAGGACGCGATCCGCATCGCCAACGACACCGAATACGGACTGTCGGCGGCGGTGTTCTCCAAGGACATCGCCCGCGCCTTGAAGGTGGCCAAGCGCATCCAGTCGGGCATCTGCCACATCAACTCCTCGACCGTGCAGGACGAGGCCCAGATGCCCTTCGGAGGCGTGAAGGGGTCCGGAATTGGCCGTTTCGGCGGCAAGGCCGGCATCGCGGAGTTCACCGACCTCAGGTGGATCACCATCGAGACCGATCAGGCGCACTATCCGATCTGAGACCGGTCGGGGTTCAGGGGTCAGGGATTTGGGACGGCGCGTCGCGTTCCTCACCGTTGCGGCGGGCCTGCTTCTGGCGGGTCCGGCCCTGGCCGCCGACGAGGAGATCCAGGTCTATATGGACGAGATGAGCCGGCCCGGTCAGTTCGGGCTGGACCTGCACAACAACTACGTCTTCTCGGGCGACGCCAGCCCGGCCTATCCTGGCGAACAGTCCGGGGCGCATCGCTATCGGCTGACGCCGGAGTGGTCCTATGGCCTCACCCCGAACATCGAGCTCGGCCTCTATCTGCCCCTGACCACCCTGGACAGCCATGGCCATTTCGCGGCCGACGGGATCAAGGGCCGGATCAAGTTCATAGCCCCCAAGGCCGAGGGCCGGACCTGGTTCTGGGGCGCCAACCTCGAGATCGGGCGGGTCGGCCACGTGCTGGACCAGAACCCCTGGAACGGCGAGCTCAAAGGGATCGTCGGCGGCCGCTTCGGGCGCTGGACGGTGGCGTCGAACCTGAACCTGGACTTCAAGATCTCCGGCCCCGCGCCGGCCCCCGCCTCGCTCGATTTCGACACCAAGGTCAGCTACGCCCTGACCAAGGAATTCGCCGTGGGGGTCGAAAGCTACAACGGCCTCGGGACCTTCCACCGCTTCGGCCACTTCGGCGGCGAGGACCAGGCGCTCTACGGCGTGATCGACGCCGGTCTCGGCAAGTGGGACCTGAACCTCGGGCTGGGCCACGGCTACGGCTCGTCCCGCGACGGCTGGACCCTGAAGGCGATCATCGGCGTGCCGATCGACGGGTGATCCCGCCCCCAGCGTTCCAGCCTATCCGGCGTGGGGCCCGTCCCCGACCGCCGCCGAGCCGCGACGCGCTGCGTTCCTCGCCTCCCGCTTCCGCCGCCAGCAGCGCCAGGAGTCGGCCGGGGTGAAGGGATCGCCGACATGATAGTCGGCGATGACCGCCCCGAAGCCGGTGACGGGCTCGGTCATCATGGGACGCAGCCGGACGTAGCCGGCGTTGCGCAGGACCTCCAGGCCGGACCCGACCCCTCCGGCCTTGCGCGCCGCGGCGGCGAAGACGGCGTCGTCGCAGCCGAGCCAGTGGGCGGCTAGGCGGGTGCGCAGGGCGACGATCTGGCTGCGGGTCCGCGCGGCCCCCGGTCCGGCCGCCTCGATCGACAGGTCGCACTCGGAATCGAAGCCCATGGACCGGTTGTTGATGTTGGCCGAACCGATCCGGAGCAGATCGTCGTCGATGATGGTCAGCTTGGCGTGGACGATGATGATCCGGCCGAGCGCCGTCACCGGGCTGTAGGTCTTCAGCCGACCGTGCCTGTCTGCCCGCCGAAGGGTTTCGAGGAACCGCACCCGCGTCCGGTCCATCGTCGCCTGATCGAAGTAGCTGGGCGAGTGCTCGGTGCCGATGAGCACCACCTCCGGGCCCTTCGGCTCGGACAGGCGCCGCGCCAACGCCGCCGCGATCAGAGGCGAGGTGAAGTACTGGTTCTCCATGTAGATGCAGCGGCCGGCCGCCGCGATCGCGGCGAGGTGCAGTCGCTCCACCTCGCGGATTTCGGGGAACCCGCGCCAGGCGCCGTTGGTCCGGGAGAGGCCCGCCGGAACGTCGCTGAACTGGGGTTCGAGGCCGCCCGGCCATCTGGGCGCCGTAGGCGGCGGGGGGCTCAATCGCTCGCCCGTCGCGCGCAACCATCGCTCGCGGAAGAGCTCGCCCAGCGACCTGGCGGGGGCGCCCGAAACCACGCCCATCACCTCGTGGCGGCTGTCGAAGTCATCCTTGCTGGCGCCGTGCGCGTGGGAGGTCTTCGCGCGGCGGGGATCGTCATCCAGGTGTGCGGGCGTGTCCCAGCGCTCCGGCCCGATGTCGGCGCCGCCGCAGAAAGCCACGGCGTCGTCGACGACGATCGCCTTCTGGTGATGGCTGGCCCCCAGGGGGAGCATGCCGTCGAGCACCAGCTTGACCCGCGAGCCGGCGAAGGCCCTGCGGTCCTTGATGGTGAACCAGTCCTGGGTCGCGGCCACCGGCAGGGCCGACTTCCAGCAGAGGATCCGCACGTCGAGATGGGGTTTCTCGTCGGCGAGCCGCTTGAGGAATTCGCCGATCCGATCGGAATCCGGCCCCCCGCAGCCGTCCTCCGGGTGGAAAAGGGTCTGGGGCTCGAACGCCCAGTTCAACAGATGCACCGTGTGGCGCGCCCGCTGCATCGCGCGCTTGGCGGCGTCGAAATAGGCCTGGGTGTCGATAAGGAGCGCCGCACGGTCGGCGGTCTCGCAGCGCCAGCAGGTCATTCCGGCTTCGAGCAGCAAGACAGCCTCCTGGTCCGGCTGGGTAGCGGCCCAGGTCAAGCTCGGTTCCACCCATGGCCGCGAGGCATGAGTCCGGCGAGGCCCGTCCCGCGGGCCTCTCGCCAGCAAACATCTAGTCCTCCAACACCACCCGCCCGGTGATCTTGCCGTCGCGCAGCTCCTGAAGCGTCCGGGTGACGTCCGACTTCGGGCGGGTCTCCACCGGGATCGGCTGCAGCTTGCCCTCGCGGGCCAGGGCC
>CAZTMF010000464.1:0-3189 GCA_964614675.1 uncultured Caulobacteraceae bacterium
TCAAGCGCACCATGTGGAGCCGCCGCGCGCAGGAATACGAAGCCAAGATCAACTCGGGCGACCTGATCTCGATCGCCGAGGTCGTGCGCGACCTGCACCGGGCCGAGAATCAACCCGAGCAGTCCTATTCCGAGCGCCAACTCTACGAATCGGCCCTGGACCGCATGGCCCGTGAAGTCGCCGCCATCGAGCAGATCGACCGCGACGCGGCCATCGGCCTGCTGAACAAGTCGCTGTCCAAGGCGGCCTGAGGCCCACGGCGGGCGGCGCAGAGCCGCCTTCCAACCATCTCGCAAAGAATTTGCGGCCGCGTCCCTGAAGGCGCGGCCGCATTTCGTTTGCGCGGCGGCGGCGACCGCCGCGGTCGGGCTGCGCCTGATCCCTACCCTTGAGGCCCGAACAGGGCGAGGACGAAGTTGTCGTAGCTGTCCAGGGTCTTTGGATCGCGCGTGACGATCAGGATCGTCTCACCGGGGATGCGCTTCAGGTGATCCTCCATGGCCTTGGGTGGCACATGACGGGACACCGCGAAGTCGTCGAAAATCTCCTTGAAACGCCTGTTGAAGGCGGTCCGATCGACGTGGCCGGGCCCGTGGGCGAAGGCGTCGACCGTCGCCTGATAGTACTCGTGCACATGGGGATCCTGGATCCACGACGACGCATCGTCGCGCATGTCGAGGGTCTTGTAGCCCTGGGGGGCGGTCTGGGCGAAGGCGCCGGCGGCGGGGGCGGCGATGAGCAGGCTCGCGAACGCGAGGACGAGGGTGTGCTTCATGGTTTTCTCCTTGGATCTGGACACAGGGCTCCTCTCGCCCGCGATGGGGTGCAACCCACGGCGGGAGTGGCCTTGATGGAAAGAAAAACAGGCGCTACGTAAACCAACACATACATGATGTAAAACATTTTTTACATCAGGAGCCAAAGCATGTCGTTCCGCGAGAAGTCCGCCTGGATCACGCTGGTCACGGTGCTCCTGTGTTTCGGGGCCTATTTCGGGACCGAGTTCGCCCACTGGTTCAGCGGCGACGCCCGCTCGAACGGCTTCCTTCTGCTGAAGTGCGTCGGCGCCTTCGTGATCCTGCAACTCGTCCTGACCCTGGCGGCGGCCTGGACCACCCCGAAGGATGGGCGCACGCCCCGGGACGAGCGAGAGCGGATGATCCAGGCTCGCTCGCATTCCATCGGCTACTACGTGTTGGTGGTTCTGATGCTGATGCTGGGCGTGCCCTTGCACCTCGGCCACCCGTCGGCGCCTGAGATGATGTTCTACGCCTTGCTCGGCGTCGTGATCACC
This sequence comes from uncultured Caulobacteraceae bacterium, assembly GCA_964614675.1. GTDB lineage: Bacteria > Pseudomonadota > Alphaproteobacteria > Caulobacterales > Caulobacteraceae > JANWHQ01. Next base: position 1,295 of record CAZTMF010000464.1, read on the forward strand.
GGCCTGGTCGTATCCGCCGCACAGATCGTCATGTTCCGGCGGGGCTTCTGATCTTGGCCCTCCCGATCGCCAACCAGATCCGCCGGCTGCGTTTCGAGCACGGGGAAATGACCCAGGCCGAGCTGGCCGAGCGGATCGGCATGACCCGTCAGACCATCGCCGCCATCGAGGCCGGCAAGTATTCGCCTTCGCTGGAAGCGGCCTTCCGCATCGCCCAGGTGTTCGGCGCACCGCTCGATCAGGTGTTCCAGTGGATCGGGTGAGCCCGCTCTAGGCCTCGTCGTCCTCGTCGTCGTCTTCAGTCTCTGAGGTGACGGGTGCGCGCACCTGCGGCGCGGCCTGTATGCGCACGAGCGCGTCGCCGCGCGACAGCCAGCCGCGCGCGGCCTGGGCCGCCGCATCGAGCGGCGCCCGCGATCCTGCCCGCCAGAAAACCACGTGCACGTCCGGGTCGCGCGGATCGTCGAACACGAATCGCAGCACCAGCTCGCGGGCCTCCTCCGGAACGCGGTCGAGCGGCCGGCGCGCATCGCCCCGGCAGGCGCGTCCAAGCACGTGGCCGTCGCAGATCATCTCGATGGCCGCCAGTCGCTCCAGGTCGACGACCCGCCCGCCCGCGCCAGAACTGGCGAAGGCCGCCCGGCGCCCGTCCAGATCCAAGCCCGCCGCGGCGCCGAATCCGATCAGCTCCGCCGCCGGCCGCCGGCCAAGCGCGCGCCTGAGCGATCCCCGCAGCCGCCGAGGCTCGCTCAGCCACCACGCCGCCGCGCTCGCGACCGCGGTGACGAACGCGGCCGCGATCAGGAAAAGCAGGATATCCCGGATCACCCCCATGACCGGGCGAGCCTAGCCGGATTCCGCCGGCGACGCTCAGAGTTCCAGTTCGGCCACGATGGGCACGTGGTCCGAGGGCTTGTCCCAGCCGCGCACATCCTTATGGATCTCGAAGCCCCGGAGCCGGTCGGCCGCCTGGGGCGAGAGCAAAGCGTGGTCGATGCGGATGCCATGGTCCCGCCGCCATGCGCCAGCCTGGTAGTCCCAGAAGGTGTAGACGTTGGGCCGGCCGTCGGACTGGAGATAGGCGTCGGTCAGACCCATCCACTTCAGTGTCCGGAAGGCCGCCCGGCTCTCGGGCTGGAACAGGGCGTCGCCCATCCACGAGGCGGGATCGTCACAATCGGTGGGCTCGGGGATGACATTGTAGTCGCCGAGCAGCGCCAGCGGCTCCTCGAACGCCAGCAGCTCCGCCGCATGCCGGCGAAGGCGCTCCAGCCACGCCAGTTTGTAGGCGAACTTGTCGGTCCCGATCGGATTGCCGTTGGGCAGATAGATCGAGGCGACGCGTACGGGGGTCGGGCCCGACACCACCGCCTCGAGGTAGCGGGCGTGATCGTCGCCGTCATCGCCGGGCAGGCCGCGCCGAACGTCCTCCAGCGGCGTCTTCGAAAGCAGGGCCACGCCGTTGTAGGTCTTCTGACCGTGGACCTGGACGTTGTAGCCCAGGCTCTCGAAGGCGTCCCTCGGGAAGGCCTCGTCGACGCACTTGATCTCCTGCAGGCACGCGACGTCGGGCGCCGCCTCCTTGAACCAGGCGGTGACGGTGTCCAGTCGCGCATTGACCGAATTTACGTTCCAGCTGGCGATTCGCATTGACGGCCCGATTTTTGAAGGACTCCCATAGTGGCAGGCTCCGGGCGCGCGCAAGGCTGACGCGCCCCCTGGCCGAGTTGGGGCGTGGATGTTCAGGCATTGGGAACCAATCTGGCTCGGGATCGCCTCGGCGATCTCGCTGATGATTGCCCCGGTCGCGGCCGTGGGGGCGATCCTTTCGCCCATGGTGTTCGACCCCCACCAGAACCTGCTCAACCCCGCCGCCTGGATCGCATTCCTGCTGA
>CAZTMF010000465.1:0-3170 GCA_964614675.1 uncultured Caulobacteraceae bacterium
TCGACTATGCCGCCGGCGACGTCATCCACCTCGCGGAACTCTACCCGATGCTGCGCGATCGGCTCGAGAGGGAAGGGCGCCTCGCCTGGGTCGAAGAGGAGATGGCAGGCCTCGTCGATCCCGCCAACTACGACATGTCGCCGGAGAACGCCTGGCGACGGCTGAAGCCGCGGCGGCATGCGCCAAAATACATCGCTGTGTTCAAGGCGGTCGCCGCCTGGCGCGAGCGCACCGCCCAGACCCGCGACCAGCCACGCGGACGGATCATCAAGGACGAGGCGATCGACGAGATCGCCACCCAGGCGCCGGCCGACATGGACGCCCTGTCGCGCCTGCGCGCCGCCCCCAAGGGCTTCTCGGGCTCGCGTTTCGCGCCCGAGCTCCTCGCCGTCATCAGGGAGGCCCTGGCCAGCCCCGAGGCGCATGCCCCGCATGTGGAGAAGCCGAAGAGCCAGTCGCCGCCCCAGGGCGCCGGCGCGGTCGTCGAGCTCCTGAAGGTGCTGCTCAAGGCGCGGGCCGAAGAGGCGGGAGTCGCCTCCAAGCTGATCGCCACGGTCGCCGACCTCGAGAAGATCGCCGCCGACGACGAGGCCGACAGCCCGGCCCTGCACGGCTGGCGGCGCGACGCCTTCGGGGCGGACGCGCTCAAGATCAAGCGCGGCGAGCTCGCCCTGGTGCTGGACGGCGGCAAGGTCAGGGTGGTCGAGGTCCTGCGCGCGCCGAAGGCCTAGGGCGCGGTCAGCCCGCCCGGATATCCAGCTCCCGGTCCAGCACGCCCGCGAGGGTGGCGGCGCGCTTGGCGGTCTGCTCACCTAGCAGCAGATCGCCGGATTCCTTGTCGGCGGTCAGGCGCAGGACGTCGCCATCGAGGGTCAGGTGGGAGCGATTGAGCAGCGGCGGGCTCCGGCCCGAAAGGTCGCAGCCCAGGCGCAGGGCCGCCCCCAGGGCCCGGGCGCGTTGCAGCTGGGCGTCCGACAGCAACCGTTCGGTGGTCCGGGCTCCCGGCGTCACGTTTGCGGCGGTGTGGCGGGCGAAGGCGGCGCAGGCGAGGAATGCCCGCTCGGGGTGGTTCATCCCGGGCACGGGCGCCCGCAGCACCTGGTCGAACACCAGATCGGCCCGATGGTCTGGATGCAGCCGCGCGCCGAAGTCGGCGAGCCGGCAGACGGCGGCCGCCAGGGTCTCGTCGCGCCCGTTCTCGAACACCGGCTCCAGCCTGGAGAACACCGGCCAGATCCAATTCTGCAGCGCCGCGCCCAGCACCTCCGCCTGCTCCTGGCGCCCGCCCAGGGCCGCGCAGCCTTCCACCAGGGGATCGAGCCTTTGGACGTCGCGGGGCAGGGCTTCGAACAGCAGGCCTTCACGTAGGCCCCAGGCGGAGATCACCACCCGGCGCAGGGCCAGCCGCTCGATCAACTGCTCGAGCACGACGGCGGCGTAGGGCAGAGACTCCGCCCGCTTCTTGGACAGCCCCTCGATCCGCTCGAGCGATCCCTTGGACTGGCTGGCGATGAAGCGGCTGGCCTGCAGGGCGTCCTTGGCCGAGAGCTCGTATTCGTGGACGATCTGTAGCGGATAGTCGGTCAGACGCATGTGCAACAGGGCGAGGTTCCGCCAGGCGCCGCCGATTGCGTAGAAGGTCTCGGACGCCAGGCTGTTGGACAGTCCCGCCAGCCGGCGGCTGGCCTTCTTGCGGGCCTGGTCGAGGTTGAACGGCTGGCCGTCGGCCAAGGCGAAGGGACCCAGCGGCAGGGTGGCGCCATCACCCGGCTCGCCGTCCTGCAGCCGGATCAGTTCCAGGCTGAAGCCGCCGAGGTCGCCCGCCACGCCGGTCGCGCGCGGGATGCCGGCGGCGACGCCATAGGCCGAGAGCTTTGCCTCTTCCTCGCCCGACAGGACCCGGACGCTGAGGCCGGTCTGTTCCTTGACCTCGCGCACAAAGTCCGCGCCGTCCTTGGCCTCGCGCACGGCGGCCGTGGCGGCGACGAACACGGCCGAGGGCCTCAGGGCCTCCAACACCGCCTTGAACCGCCTGAGCGCGGCATGAGCCGCCTTCACGCCGTCGGGGGAAAGCTTGCCGGTGGACGGCAAGTCGCGGCCGAGCCCGGCCAGCACCTTCTCGTTGAACACCGTCCAGATCGCCCGCCCTTCGATCCGGTACAGGACGAGACGGATGGAATTGGAGCCGATGTCGATGACCGCGGCGTCGCGGGTCGTGCTATCGGCGAGGTCCCACATCTCTGTTCGTTCTAAAGGGCGCGGGGAAGGTCCTTGGCCCTCTGGCCGCGGCCCGAGAGGCTGGGGTTGGTCATGAAGTACTGGTGCGCCGAGAAGGCGTTCGGCTCCTGCCATGCCGCGTCCCGCGTATAGGCCCCCGTCGCGTCGAGCAACCACGTCTGGGCTTGGTCGCGCAGATTGGCGACCATGATCTGCTGCAGCACCTGCTGGTGGACGGTCGGGTTCTCGATCGGCACCAGGGACTCCACCCGCCGGTCGAGGTTGCGCGGCATCCAGTCGGCCGAGGACATGAACACCCTGGCCTTGGCGCTCGGCATGGGCTCTCCGTTGGCGAAACATACGATCCGGCCGTGTTCGAGGAATCGTCCCACGATGCTCTTGACCCGGATGTTCTCCGACAGTCCGGGAATTCCCGGCCTCAGGCAACAAATGCCCCGGATGACCAGTTCGATCCTGACGCCGTCCTGGCTCGCCCGATAAAGTGCGTCGATGATCTCCGGATCGACAAGTGCGTTCATCTTCGCCCAGATGCCGGCCGGCTTGCCGGCGCGCGCATTGTCGGCCTCCTGAGCGATCATCCTCAGCAGGTCCCGCTTCAAAGTGATCGGCGAGTAGGAGATCTTCTCCAACTCGTCCGGCCGGGCGTAGCCGGTGATGTAGTTGAACAGCCTGGCGGAGTCGCGGCCGAGCGCAGGATCGGTCGTGAACAACGAGAGGACGGTGTAAACCTTGGCCGTCTGCGGGTGATAGTTTCCGGTGCCGAAGTGGCAGTAGGTCCGCAGTTGATCGCCCTCGCGCCGCACCACCAGCGAGAGCTTGGCGTGGGTCTTGTATTCCACGAAGCCGAAGACGACGTGCACGCCGGCGCGCTCCATCGCCCGGGCCCATGAGATGTTGGCCGCCTCGTCGAAGCGGGCCTTGATCTCGACCAG
>CAZTMF010000466.1:0-3153 GCA_964614675.1 uncultured Caulobacteraceae bacterium
TGGCCCGCCGCCTCGGCATCGGCCGCTCGACCCTCTATCGCAAGGTGCGCGAGCAGGGCATCGACGGCGTTGGTCCCGAGCCGGACGGCGACATGGAAGCAGAGGCCGCCTAGAGCCCGTCAGGCGAAGGTGTGAGCGGTCTCGCCGCTCGACTGCGCTCCAAAACGAAAATACACGGCGCGATGCAGCCGCATCGTGCCGTGGGGGCTTCTGCGTCAGCAAGGCCCTTTCGCCCGAGGCCGTGGTCCAGCTACACAACGGCCGATGAGCGATACCCACGCAGTTGGCGTCAACGCCCAGTACAACGTCGCGCGCCCGGATTCCCTGCCGGTCCGCGTGGCCGGCTATCAGCGTCGCAAGATGTTCGAGCGCTTCGTCCAGGCCATGCGCCCGACCGAGGCCGACAGCATCGTCGACGTGGGCGCCACCTCTGACCGCAGCTACGACCATTCCAACTATCTGGAAGCCTGGCACCCGCATAAGCACCGGGTGACGGCGGTCGGCATCGACGAGGCCAGCTTCCTGGAGACCGTCTATCCCGGCATGAAGTTCGTCCAGGCGGACGGCCGCGACCTGCCCTTCGAGGACAAGAGCTTCGACTACGCCCACTCCAGCGCCGTTCTGGAGCACGTCGGATCGCCCGAAAAGCAGGCCCTGTTCCTGAAGGAGCTCTGGCGCGTCGCGCGCAAGGGCATCTTCGTGACCACGCCCAACCGCTGGTTCCCGGTGGAGTTCCACACCACCCTGCCCCTGGTGCACTGGCTGCCGACCGGCGTGCACCGCCCGATCTTCAGGGCGCTCGGCCGTGACTTCTTCGCCAAGGAGGAGAACCTGAACCTGCTCACCCCGGCGACCTTGGCCAAGGCGGCCAAGGCGGCGGGCATCCCCAGCTTCCGCATCGACTCGGTGGCCCTGGGCGGCTGGCCGACGAACCTCCTGCTGGTGGCGAAGAAGGCCTAGGCCTTGAGCCAAGGCGCCAACGGCTCGCGCGCCAGCATCTCCTCGTAGGTCGGCCGTGGGCGGACCACGGCGAAGTCCGAGCCGTCGACCAGCACCTCGGGGACCAAGGGGCGGGTGTTGTATTCGCTCGACATCACCGCGCCATAGGCGCCGGCCGACATGAAGGCCACGAGGTCGCCGGTCTTCAGGGGAGGCAGGAGGCGGTCGCGGGTGAAGGTGTCGCTGGTCTCGCAGATCGGACCCACCACATCATAGGGCTCGAGCGGCGCGGCCGGATCGGCGACGGTCACCGGGCGGATGTCGTGATAGGCGCCGTACATGGCCGGCCGGATCAGGTCGTTCATCGCCGCGTCCAGCACCAGGAACCGCCGCCCTTCGGGGCGCGCGTGCACGTGGATCACCCGCGAAAGCAGCACCCCCGCGTTGGCGGTGATCACCCGTCCTGGCTCCAGTGTCAGAGCGAAGTCGTCATTGGCGAAGACGCGGTTCACCACTTCGCCCAGGGCCTCCGGCAAGGGCGGCGCCGGCTGGTTGAAATAGGGCACGCCCAGACCGCCACCGAGGTCGAGCTTCCTCACTTCCAGGCCCCGCGCGCGCAGTCGAAAGGCCAGCTCCCGCAAGGTCTGGTAGGAGGTCTCCAGCGGGACGAGGTCGGTGATTTGGCTGCCGACGTGGCTGGCCAGGGCCACCGGCTGCACCGCGCCGCTCGCCGCCGCCTTGGCGTAGAGCCGCTCGGCCTCGCCCAGCGAGACACCGAACTTGGTCTCCGACTTGCCGGTGGAGATCTTGGCGTGGCCGCCGGCGCCGACCTCGGGATTGACCCGCACGGCGATCGTCGGCCTGACGCCGCGGGCCGCGGCTATCTCGATCAGCAGGTCGAGCTCGGGCTCGGATTCCACATTGATCTGGCCAACGCCCGCGCCCAGGGCGAATTCAATCTCCGCCCGGGTCTTGCCGGCGCCGGAGAAGACCACCTTGGCCGCCGGGATCCCGGCCTTCAGGGCCCGCAGGATCTCGCCTTCCGAGACGGTGTCCGCGCCGGCCCCCAGGCGCGCCAGGGTGGCCAGCACCGACAGGTTGGAGTTGGCCTTGACCGCATAGGCGACCTCGACCTGGCGCGGTGCGAAGGCGTCCCGGAACACCTGGTAATGCCGGGTCAGGGTGGCGCTGGAATAGACGTAGACGGGCGTGCCCACCTGCTCTGCGATGCGCCGCAGGGGAACATCTTCGCAGTGAAGCTCGCCCGCGCGAGCCTCGAAATGATTCATTGCGGGATGGTCGCGGGCTGCAGCGGGTTGGGCAGGCCGCCGGGGGGCGGCTGCGGGTTTGGCGGCTGGGCCGCGCCGGGGATCTGGGTCCCTTTCAAGGGCGGCGGGGGAAGCTGGCCCCCCTCGTTGCGAACCTCGTCCACCGACTGGGGCGCCTGGCGATCGGTGCCCTGGGCCGCCTCGCGGCGCGCGCGCGCCGCGGCAGCCTGGCGGGTGCGGGTCTGGTCGTTGGGCTCCGTGCCGTGGCCCACCAGGGGCCTCGGCCGCTCGAGCTCTCCCTGCTTGCCGCAGCCGGCGAGGGACAGGGCGGCAAGCGCCGCCAGCGCGAGAGCCCCAAGCGAGGGCAGGTTCTTGGCGATCATCTCAGGCGCTCCTTCCATCTTGCGATCTGGGCGCGCACCTGGCTGGGCGCCGTTCCGCCGTAGCTCGATCGGCTGGCCGCCGAAGCCTGGGCGGTCAGCACCTCGTAAACGTCGGCCGTGATCCTGGGTTCGAGCCGCTGGAATTCTTCGATCGGCAGCGCGTCCAGGTCGAGCCCCAGGGCCTCGGCGCGCTTCACAGCCGCTCCAGAGACATGGTGCGCCTCGCGGAACGGCAGGTCCAGCTTGCGAACCAGCCAGTCGGCCAGGTCCGTGGCGGTGGAGAAGCCCGCCCCGGCGGCGGCGGCCATGCGCGCCCTGTTGGGGGTCATGTCACGGGCCATGCCGGCCATGGCCCGGAGGGAAAGCTCAAGCGCGTCGAAGGCCTCGAACACCGGCTCCTTGTCCTCCTGCATGTCCTTTCCATAGGCCAGGGGCAGGCCCTTCATGGTCATGGTCAGGGAGGTGAGGGCGCCCAGCACCCGGCCGGCCTTGCCGCGCACCAGCTCGGCGGCGTCCGGGTTGCGCTTCTGCGGCATGATCGAGGAGCCGGTGGTGAAGGCGTC
>CAZTMF010000467.1:0-3150 GCA_964614675.1 uncultured Caulobacteraceae bacterium
TGGGCCTCGCTGCCGATGTCGAGTTCGCCGCCCGCCAGGTAGATCCACTCGGTCTCCAGCGCGAGATCCTTGGCGTTCGAGAAGCTGAGCTTGCCCTTGATGGTCAGGCTGCGCAGCGCGGGCGGGCTGACGTCGAGGACGAGGTTCTGGTCCCTACCGATGGTCACCGCGTCGCCGGCGCGCGGGACCTTCCCGTCAGGCCAGGACGCCGGATCGGACCAGCGCGATTGGCCGACCGCCGAAGAGGCCGCCGCCGCGGGCGCGGGCATCTTCATGTGCGCGTGGTCTTCCTGAGCGCTGGCTGCAGCCGCCGTGCCGAGCAGAAGGGATGCGGGCGCCAGCCAGCGGAGAAGCAGGTGGGATGGAATGCTCATGACGTTGCCCCCGGGCGGGGGGACTGTCAGCCCCCCTTACTTTCTGAGTGACGTTTTGCAGCGGCCGCGCCGATTTGCCAAGCGGCTGCAAGCGTGAAGCGCGGCTCGGCGGACGATAGGATTACCCCATGGGACAGGACGAACGCCCAGGTCATGCCTCGTCATTCGGCCGGGCGGCGGCCGCCTACGCCCGGCACCGCCCCGACTATGCGCCGGCCGCGGTGCGCTGGGCGCTTGAAGGAGCGCCCGGCCTGCGCGTCCTCGACCTGGGCGCCGGGACCGGCAAGCTCACCGCCGTCCTGGCCGGGCTGGGCGCCGAGGTCGTCGCTGTCGAGCCTGATTTGGCGATGCTGGCCGAGCTGCGCCGGGGGCTGCCGGCGGTCCGCGCCCTGCCGGGAAGCGCCGAGGCGATACCGCTGCCGGACGCGTCGGTGGACGCCGTGCTGGCTGGCAACGCCCTGCACTGGTTCGACATGGACCTGGCGGGCCCTGAGATCGCCCGGGTGCTCGCGCCCAGCGGCGTCCTGGCCGGGCTATGGAACCTGGTCGACAACCGGATCGACTGGGTCGCTGGCCTTGAGCACGTGAGCGGGCCAGCGGCCATTGGTCCGCGCGACACCCTGACGAGCTGGCGCGCCGGAACCGTCGACGCCTACCTTACGGCCGATGGCTTGACCGCCCATTTCGGTCCGCCCGAGAGGGCCGAGTTCCCGCACGGTCAGCGCCGCACGGCCGCCTCCCTCGTCGAGACGCTGGGCACACGGGCGGGCGTGCTGGTGATGCCGGAACCGGAAAGAGCGGCCGCCCTTGGCCGCATCGGCGCCTTCCTCGGCGGCAGGCCGGAGACCGCCAGCGGCGAGTTCACACTCCCCATGCTGACCGGCGTTCTTCACGTCCGACGCAGGTGAGCCGGCTCTGGAGCCCTAGAAGGAAAGCGGTGTGACGACTTTAGTCCCGTAGCTGGGTCCGAACCCTCTTAGCCTGGCGCTAATCGAGACCAGAACGGGGCCATGCTTCGCCGAAGCCGCGCGGTGGGTCGGCCCCGGTGACGGAGACGCGGAAGATGGAGGCTTCGGGCCGAGCGAACCTTGTGGCCCACCTGCGACAGGCGCCTTCGCGCCCATCGGCTCGGGCGCCGACCGACCGCAAGTACGGTGAATCTACGGTGGGCAGAGCCGCGTCAAACGCCGAAGGTCACGCGCCCGTTCTCGTCGACGCGCCAGGACGGATTCCAGGCGATCTCCCAGGCGTGTCCGTCAGGATCAGCCACATAGCCTCTGAAACCGCCGTGGGGCGGTGCGTCCGGCGTCCGCAGAAGCTGGCCGCCGCTCTGGGACAGCCGCTCGATCAGTCGGGTGACGTCGTCGGCGCTGCCCACGTTGTGCGCCAGGGCGATGGCGCCGGAGCCCGGGACGCTCGCCCGCTGCATGTCGTCCTCCAGCTCGTGCTTGAACCAGACGCCGAGGACGAAGCCGTTCATCTGGTAGAAGACGATGTCGCCGTTATCGAACACCGGCGTCCAGCCGAAGCCGTCCCCATAGAAGCGCTTGGCTGCCTGGAGGTCACCGACGCCCAGGGTGATGACCGAGACCTGTTGCTGCATTCTCACGCCCTCTGCTGCGCCCGCCGGCGGCCCTCCACCGCAACTACGGTGGATCTGCGGTGATCGCGCCCCGGAACCTGCCTTAGCCTTGGCCTGATCGCGGCTCTCGCGCACAACCGCCCCGATGCCGTCCCCCGACCACCCTACCTCCGCCGCCCTCCGCCGCGCGATCCTCGCCATCGCCCTGCCGGCGATGCTGACCAATGTCGCCACCGCCCTGTTCGGCCTGGCCGACATGTGGGTGATCGGGCGGCTGGGGGATGCGGCGGCGCAGGGCGGGGTGGAGGTGGGGGCCAAGCTCCTGATGAGCCTGCTCGTGGTCTTCAACTTCCTGCGCTCGAGCACCGTCGCGCTCACGGCCCAGGCGGCGGGGCGGGGCGATGCGGACGCCCAGGCCGGCGCCCTGGTGCGCGCTACGGGGGTGGCCCTCGCGATCGCTGTGGTGCTGTTCGCGGCCCGGCCCCTGGTCGTGCCCATGGGCCTCGGCATGTTCGGGGCCAAGGCCGGGGTCGCGGTGCTGGCGCGGCGCTATGTGGAGATCCGCTACTGGGGCGCGCTGCCGTGGCTGCTGAACGCGGTGCTGGCCGGCTGGCTGATCGGCCAGCGGCGGGTGCGCGCGGTGCTGGCGGTGGAAGTCGGCTCGAACCTGCTGCACATCGCGCTCGACGTCGGCCTGGTGCTGGGTCTGCATCTCGGCGTCGCCGGGGTAGCGGCGGCGACCTTGACCTCCGAGACTGCCAAGTTCCTGGCGCTGGCGGTCATGGCCGCGCGTCAGCCGGCGGCGGCGACGGCGCTCAGGCTGGTCTCCCACCGCGCGACCTGGGCGTGGAGCGAGGTCGGCGCCCTGCTGCGGCTGAACCGCGACCTCTTCGGCCGCACCCTGCTGCTGATGGCGGCGACGGTGCTGCTCACCCGCGCCGGGGCGGGGCAGGGGGCGGTGGTGCTCTCGGCCAACGCCATCCTCTATCAGCTGTTCATGCTCTCGGCCTTGCTGCTCGACGGCTTCGAGAGCTCGGCCCAGGTGCTCTGCGGCGAGGCGCTGGGGGCGGGGCGGCGGGGCGAGTTCGGGCGGCTGGTGCGGGCGATCCTGGCCTGGGGCTGGGGCCTCGCCCTGCTCATCGCCCTGGTCTACGCCGTCTTCGGACGGGAGCTGGCGGCCAGCTTCTCGACCGC
>CAZTMF010000468.1:0-3149 GCA_964614675.1 uncultured Caulobacteraceae bacterium
CGGGTGCCGATGCCGAAGACGAAGTTGGTCCCGTAGTCCACGTTGAACTGCATGATCTGGTAGAAGCTGCGCACCCGGGCCCCGTCCTCGCCCTCAGGGGTGGTCACCGCCTCCATCAGCTGATGATTGAACAGGTGCTGGCGGCCGAACCACCAGTGCTGGCGGTCGTACCAGAGCTCCTCCAGGTTCTTCAGGATCGCCGCATGTCCTTGAACCCGGCCCTGCCAGAGGTGGTCGAAATAGGCGTCCTCGGCGAAGCACTGGACCACCAGGTCCTTGTCGGCCAGGTCGATGCCCCAGGAGTACTTGGCGAAAAGCTCGGTGAGGTCGAGGCGATCCTCGACGGTGAGCTTGCGAGGTTCGGTCATCAGGCGTTCCTCGCCAGCTGCATGTCGTAGAGCCCGGTCTTCAGCGTCTCGGCCGGCGCCCAGGCGCCGTGGAAGGTCGAGCGCACGCGCGTGGGGAGGCGCGCGATCGCCACTGGCCCGGCCTCGAGCTTCTGGGTGTCCAGGATGGCGAGGTCCGAGCGGTTCTGGTCGAGGCGGTTGACCAGCACCAGGAGCCAGCCGTCGCCTTCCGGCGCATCCGGCCGGCGGGGCACGAACTGGGGTTCCTGCACCCCGGAATTGGGGCCGGGCGCCCAGGTGGTGAGCTGACCGGTCTCGAGGTCCAGCCGCCCCACTCCGCTGGAGCCGTCGCCGCCGCGCATGCAGATCATGAAGCCGTAGCGGTAGGGCCGGCCCTGGTAGCGGTCGTCCGTGCGCGGCATCTCGCAAGGCGACTGCAACAGCACCTTCTGGGTGAACTCGCCGGCGTTGGAGTCGAGGTCCATGGTCAGCCTCGTCAGGATCGGCGGCACCGGCGTGGTCGCCTCGCCCTTGTCGGTGGGGAAAAAGGGGAAGCAGTTCCCCTGGTAGAGGCAGAGGTCGAGCTCGACCTTCGACCCGTGGACCACCGCATTCAGCATGTGGCCGGCGGTGGTCGTCGGGCCGGTGAACCAGCGGATGTCCTCGGCCGTTCCGTCCCGCGGGACCACGGCCACCATGGTCGGCTTGTCCGGATGGTACTGGTAGAAGGGCCCGCCCCGCTTGATGACCTCCAGGTCCGTCATCATCGGGAAGAAGGGGAAGACCGCGTGGGTCGGGGTCACGGCGAAGTCGTGGACCATGGCCGGCCACGGCATGTCGAACCAGATCTCGTTCTTGACCCGGCCGTCCGCGCCGATGACGTAGAACACCACGTCGGTCGTGGCGTCGCCCTTGGCCTGGTAGGAGAAGGTCAGGAGCTCGTTGGTGATCCAGTCCACCTTGGGGTGGGCGCTCATCGAGACCGCCTTCACCGCCCCGCTGTAGTCGTACTTGCCCAGGGTCTCGAGGGTGTCGGGATCCAGCTCGTAGGGCAGGTCGTCTTCCTTCATCGCCAGCAGCTTGCCGGCGTGCCACACCAGGTTGGTGTTGGCCGTGCCCATCGAGGCGCCCGTCACGGACGGATCGTTGGTGTAGCGGTTGCGATAGCGGCCGAAGAGCGAGCGCCTCGCCTTGGCCTGCAGCTCGAAGCGCTGGGTGTGGACCCAGCGGCTCCGGTAGTCGACGTGGCCGTTCTCGAAGCGGAGGACGTGGGCCATGCCCTCGCCGTCGATGAAGATCTCCTCGCCGGCCATGTTGGGGTACTGCCACTCGGGCCCGCAGCGGAACCAGGCCCCGTTGAGCTCAGGCGGAATGGCGCCGAAGGTCACCTCCAGGTCGCGCGCATCCGTCTCGCTTCGCACCGGCGCGCCCCAGCCCTTGAACGCCGGCGTGTCCGGAAACCTCAATGCTTCAACCATCGGATGCGCCTCGCCGCGGAAGCCCGGACGGCATCCTCATCCGGTTTCAATGAGAAATCAACGACGCGTACGCGGCGCTCATGCGGCGGGCCAGTACTGCACATTCGCAAGGCAATAGCCTCCTGTATTTCGAGTCGAGCCAAATATATTAGGTTAACATCGGATTAATCTAGAATTCGCGCTCGACTTCTTTATGCACGTCCTGGATGGGCGGCTATGTGGACAGGTCGGAGACATGCGGGATCTTCTGACTCATCTTTGGCGCGAAGTATTTGGCGAGCCACCACCCCTGGCGGATGACCGGAGCCTACTCGGTCGGATCCTGATCGAGAACCTGCCGCCAGCCCCGCCCTATCAGCCGATGGACTTCCGGGTGATCCACCGGCGTGCGCCGACTCCGGAGCCGGACGCCGACGACCAGGACGAGAGCCTGCGCGCTTAGGGCAAGGTCAGGCTATCCGGGCCTGCGAGCCTTGCCGTCGTGCGGCCCCAGCGGCCGCGCCGGCCAGTCGCTCCAGCGATCCTCGCGGGTGGCTTCATGGGCCTCGTTCATTGGATAGCGGATGCGGTTCTCCGGCTTGGGCCTTTCGCCGATGGCCAGGAGCCGCACCTCCTCCGAGGTGTTGTTGAGGAAGGTGTGGCAGACGCCCGTACCCGCCGGGAAACCCACCGCGTCGCCCGGCTTCAAGGGATGCAGATGGCCGTCGATCCAGACGTCTGGGCGGCCCTCCAGCACGTAGACGAACTCCTCCTCGGCGCTCTCGGCATGGGGATAGGAGGTGCGCCGGCCGGGAAGCAGCCGCTCGTGATGGATGCCGATGCGGGTGAGGCCGAGCAGCCGCCCGATGGGCGCTCCGATCGACATCAGCTCCTCGTCGCCCGGGTAGTGGGAATCGTCCGCCCCCTCGAGCTCGGTCCAGTGGCGGATGAAGTCGGGTCTCTCGGTCATGATCTCAGCTCTTCCAGGGCGGCCCATTGGGGGCGAAGTCGCCGACCGGGCCGGGATAGCGCGCTACCCGGATGCGCCAGATCTTGCCGTCCTTCAGGGTGTAGATGATGAAGCTGACGATCTCGCGATCGTCGCCGACCTTGAAGCTGAGGCCGTTCTTCTCGTAGTCGCGGAACGGCCTGAAGTAGGACGGCAGCGACAGGGCGCACTTGTCGCCGTCCAGCAGGAAGTCGGCGATCTCCACGTACTCGTCGCAGTAGGTGTGGAAGTCGGCATAGAAGTCGGCGATCGCCTGGGGCGAGGCGAGGGTCAGGTTCCCCACCTTGTAGATCACGTCCGGCGCGTAATAGGCGCACTGCTCGGCGTAGCGCTTGG
>CAZTMF010000469.1:0-3139 GCA_964614675.1 uncultured Caulobacteraceae bacterium
TGAGGAACCTCAGCCAGGGCGACAGGCCGAACTGGCGGCTGGCCTGGTCGAGGTCTCCCGGAAGGGTGCGCAGCGACTGGTAGAAGCTGAAGGCCATGTTCCAGGCCTGGGCGGTGAACACCGCGAAGATCGAGGCGCACTCCGCGCCGAGCTCCGAGCCGGGGAACAGGTTCAGGAAGAAGGCGACGGTGAAGGTCAGGAAGCCCAGCACCGGCACCGACTGGAGCACGTCGAGCGCCGGCACGACCACCAGCGCCGCCTTTCGGCTCTTGGCGGCGAGGGAGCCCACCACGAAGGTGAAGACCAGCGAGCAGAGGATCGCCGCGAACATGCGCAGCGTGGTGTCGATCGCATAGCCGGGCAGGCGCGAGAGCTCGAGCACGACCGGGTGGCTTCGCAGCAGCGCCAGCGGCCGGTCCATGTCGGCGACGCCACGGACCACCAGCACCGCCACGGCGCCGATCATGGCCAGGATGGCGAAGTCGGCCACGTTGGGTGCGCTGAACGGCCGCGCGAACCTGGCGACCGCCAAGCCCTTCCGGTCGGTGGAGAGGAAAACCATGGCTCACCTCGCTTGGCCGCTGCGGCCGCGCCAGGGGAGCTTCGGGAGCCCTAGGCCTGGCGGCGGCGCCGCAGCGGCGCCCTCTGTCGACTGTGACTGTCGCTAGGCATGGATTGTTGGATTCCTGTGACAGCGCGTCCGCCCAACCGGCCGCGCGCCGGGGCTGCTGATCGCTCCGGGCCGTCGGGCTGTCAAGCGAACCCAGGCGAGATCGCCCTGCGGCGCCGGGGTCTGCTAGAGCGCCCCTGCCGCCAGGGGGCGGACCCGGACGAGGCCGTCGCTGTCCCGGACATCCCCTTCGGGAACCGTGAAACCGTCACGGCGCCAACGAGCCTGGACGATAAGCGCGATGGTGAAATGCCCGATCGCCGCTGCGAGGCCCAACAGGAGCGCGGGCGCCCAGCCCAGGAGCAGCCCGAGGGCCCAGCCGGTGCGGTCGATAAGGTAGACGAGAGTGGCGGCGAACACGGCCGCTCCGACGAGGGCGGCGGCCCTGAGCGACCCCGCCAAGGCCAGGAGGGTATGGGTCAAGCGGGACGCCTTCGCTGAAACGTTTCGGAAATGAAACAATCGCAACGAATTGGCCGCCTGTCACGGCCTAAGGCGAGTGGCAGGGCGCCGCAGGCGGCCGCTATTGCGAGATGCGAAGGGCGGTGAGGCTCTGGGCGATCTGCAGGAACACCGGGTCCAGGTCGCTGGCGTTCTGCGGGAAGTAGAAGTACTCCGGCTTGGAGGCGCAGCTCCTGATCAGGTCGGTGTCGGCGGTGTTCCCGAAGGCGATCGAATAGATGATGATCCCCCGCGCCTTGGCGTTGGTGCAGGCCTGCAGCGTCTTGGCGTCCAGCAGCGCGTCCAGAGCGTTGTTGTCGCTCGTCGCGTTGCCGAGCAGCCCGTTACGGGCGAACCCGTAGCTGAAGTACGAGCTGTCGTTCATGTTGTTCTCGCCGCCGTAGTTGTTGTAGCCGTCGGTCATCAGGATGATGACCTTGCGGTTGTTCGGCGCGCTATAGGCCCGGCCCTCGGTGAAGGGCGCGCCGGGCGACAGCACCCGCCAGCCCCACATCAGACCCTCCAGGATATTGGTCGTGCCGTTGGCCTGCAGACCGCTGGCGGCCGTGGTGAGGGTCGAAAGGGTGTTGGTGAGGGGGGTGATGGCCTGGGAGACGCAGCCGTAGTTCGGCCCCAAGCCCCAGCTCGGCGAGGCGTTCTTGTACTTGCAGATCCGCTGCTCGCGCCAGAGATCGGTCTTGTTGTAGGTCGATCCCGAGCAGGTGCCGCCCGTATCGGAGATATAGTCGTTCTCGTACTGGGTGGAGCCCCAGCCGAGGTTGGTGTCGGGCTGGTCCGGAGCGAACCAGGGGATGAACAGGGTCGCCGGGGTCGAGGTGGTCGGCGCATCGTCGGTCACGTCATACGGCGGCGGCCGGGTCATGACGCAGCCGCCCCATTGCTGGCTCATCTGGGTGAACAGCTGGAAGCGCGTGTAAGTCGTCTGGTCGAAGTCGCCGTAGGGGTCGCCCTCGAGGCCGCCCGTGTCCATCCAGGACGGCGGCGTGGTCCCGGCCGCCAGGACCCGCACGCCGTACGAGAACGGGACCATGCCGATCGACACCCTTTGCGAGGTGGTCTGGTTGCCGAACATGGTGTTCAGGAAGTCGGTCACCGCGGTGCGCAGGGCCGAGATCTTGGTGCCGCCGGACCCGAGGTTGTCACCCATCGAGCCGGAGGTATCGAGCACCAGGCTGACTTCCAGCTGCAGACCCTGAGCCACCGAATGGGCCTTCACCGTGATCGAAGAGACCCCGACGAGCTGGGAGAAGTACATCGGCACGACCGCCTGATCGTCGATGGTGGCGATGATGTTGTTGCGGTCGATGGTGGCGTTGGTGACCGTGATGTTCGAGATCTTGGTGAAGGACGCCTGCACATAGGACTTGGCCGTCGACGAGATGGCGTTGTCGGCGATGCCCTGTTGCTGGCGCGCCAGGCTGATGGCCGCCTCGTCGGTGGCGTCCTGCAGGGCCAGCTTCACGCGGGTGGCGTTGGCGACGTCCACGCCCATGCCCACCATCATCGACACGGGCAGGGCCGCGATCGCGAAGGTGATCGCCACGTTCGCGCGGCTGCTGCGCCAGAATTTGCGAAGGAATGAAATCACGGTCGACAGGTCAGAGACGCCCCGATGGACGCCCCTGCTAACCTGATCGCAGTAAAGGTATCGCTAAGCTTGCCGAGGATTCCCGCTCAGCGCTTCTTCTTGCGCCGGCGCTTGCTCTTGTGGCCGCTGCAGTCCGGACAGCCGTTCGACCAGTCGGCGGGTTTGGAGCGGCACTTGCAGACCGAACACTCGTAGACGACGCGCGGCGCGGCCGGCCAGACCCCGATCGGCAGGGCGTACATCAGGTAGCGTTCGCCGGTCTGGGGGTCCTCGACCAGGCTCGGCTCGTCGTCGTGTCCAGATCCCGAGCCGCTCATTGGCAGGCCGCCCATGATTTAGGCGGTCCCGGAAACCGCCTATTGCGTAGGCAGCGTAGTCTCGGTCCGGCGGCCCAGCAAGCGGTCGAACTCCGACCAGAC
>CAZTMF010000470.1:0-3137 GCA_964614675.1 uncultured Caulobacteraceae bacterium
GTACACCTTCCTTGCGGGCGACTCGGTTACCAACTTTCATGTTTACGCTTTGGATTGGACGACTAACTCCATCAAATGGTCGGTGGATGGCCAGGTGTATGAAACTCAAAATAATTGGTGGAGCAACATAGGAACCACGACGAACCGGTATCCCTATCCTGCTCCATTCAATCAGCCATTCTATATTCTGATCAACCTGGCGATCGGGGGCAATTACCTTAACAATCCGAGCACGAACCTGATCAACGCGAGCCTCCCGCCCTCACCCGCCTTCACCGACGCCCAGTACAGGTCCCTGGCCCTGCTCTATGCGGCCGCCAGCGTGCGGGCGGGCTCCTGGCTGGCGCCCGCCTTTCACAGCGCGATCGACTACGCCTGGTTGGACGCCCACGACGATCCCAGGGACTTCGACCTGTCCAGGTTCGACGACGCGCTCGCCGACATCCTGCGCCAGACCGAACAGGGTCGCTGAGCCCAGAAACAAAAAGAGGCGCCCCTCGCGGAGCGCCTCTCGACTTCGATCAGAAACGGCTCGGATCAGAAGCGGATCCAGACGCCATTGCGCCAGTAGCCACGGCCCCGATGGTCGCGCCAGCGGTAGCGATCGGTCTCGGACCAGCGCCAGTTGTCGGGGTGCACCACCACTCCGAACGTCGGGCGATAGTTGTAGTAGGCGTGCCGATGCACGTGCCAGCAATCGCCTTCGGCGTTGCAGGCGATATAGGCTGAGGCGCTGGTGGCGCTCAGCGCGACGCCGGCGGCCACAACGGCCCCGGCGATGACTGACTTGACTCCGATCTTCATTGGGAGGTCCTCCGGTTCTGCGATGCCCCTGCAGGCGTCGGATTCCCGGGTCGCACGCACTCATCACGTGCAATCGAGGTCCCGGCGCTCCGGTTCGGATAATGCCGATGAGGCCCTGCGGTTCCGGCTCGCGCAGCTGCTTGCCGCTCCGCCCGGCCCGTGCCATCGAGGAGGCGGAAGCCGGCTTAGCTCAGTTGGTAGAGCAGCGCTTTTGTAAAGCGAAGGTCGCGGGTTCGAGCCCTGCAGCCGGCGCCATCCCGGGGACCCGCCGTAACCAAGGCGCCGGCGCCCGCCGTCGACCAGGCGGGTCGGACGTTGCAATTCCCCCGCTCCTGGCGCCGCGGCGACACCCCAGGAACGAGGTGACCGACGCCGTGATGGCCGCATTCGCGCGCTATAATTGCATTATGCGAGGGCTTTGATCTCACTGATCGACGTCAATGCCTTTCATCTCGTTGATCGGCAGCTTCGCGACTAGAGTCGCAATGGGCGATTTGCCGGGGGAAGATGACGCGAAGTTTTGATCCGCCCACCGCGCTCATCGTCGCCCATCCGGGGCATGAGCTCCTTTTGCATCACTTCATGGAGCAGGTTCGGCCGATCGTCTTCGTCCTGACCGACGGATCGGGGAGTCACGGGCAGGACCGCACCGGCTTCTCGCGCGACGTGATCCAGCGAGCCGGCGCTGTGGTCGGTCCCTTGTTCGGTCCCGCGTCCGATCGCGACTGGTATCAGTCCATCCTTGCCGGCGAGCTCGGGATGTTCCAGGCCGCGCGCGAGACCATCGTGGCCGCGTGCAAGGCCCTCGGCGTCACCCGGTTGGTCGGCGACGCGGTCGAGCTGTTCAACCCGATGCATGATCTCTGCGCCGCCGTCGCGGCCGCCGTGGCGAGCGACCTGGCCAGCCTGGGCGGCGGGGACATCCAGGTCTTCGACTTCGCCATCGAGTCTGAACCGCCGGAGGCGGCGGAGAGCGTGGAGCTGGCCCTGGACGCGGAGGCCCTGGCGCGCAAACTCGCGGCGGCGCAGAGCTATCTGCCGCTCATCGCTGAAATCCTGCCGAGGACCGCCGCCTCCGCCGCCCTGGCTACCGAGCGCCTGAGGCGCACGGATGGCCTGGAGCTGTGGCCCGGACAGCCGCCCGGGGACCCGTTCTACGAGACGTTCGGTCGTGGTCGGATCGCCGAAGGGGCCTATCGCGATCTCATCACCTACGCCGGCCACGTCCGGCCGATCGCGGCCGCGCTCGGCGCCGCCGCCCCGCTCCTGGGAGACATGAAGTGCGGATCACCGCGATCCTCGCCGTGCGCAACGAACGCCCCTATCTCGGAAATTGCCTGAAGCATCTGATCGACAACGGCCTCGACTACGTCGTGATCGACAACGGTTCGACCGACGGCTCGGCCGAACTCCTACGGCAGCCTGAATTCGCGCGTCACCTGGCCGATTATCGCGTCCACCCCTACGAAGGGGTCTTCGACTGGACCGGCCTCATGCAGGCGCGCGAAGCGGCGGCGCGCGACTCCGGTTCGGACTGGGCGCTGTTCGTCTCCGCCGACGAGATCATGCACTCCTACGTCCCTGGCGAGAGCCTGGCCGAGGCGATCGAACGGCTCGACGCAGCCGGCGCCGACGTCATCGACTTCAACGAGTTCGTCTTCCTGCCGGTCGACCATGACTATGTCCCCGACGCGCCGGGACCACAGCCCATGCTGCACTACTACTTCTTCGAGCCTAATCGCCCACGCCTGATGCGCGCCCGGCGGCGCTTGCTGGATGTCAGCCACGTGAATCGGGGCGGCCACGTGCTGGAGGGCGCGCCATTTCGGCTGGCGGACGAGAGCTTCGGGCTTCGCCACTACCTGTTCCGCGATCAGGCTCACGCCCTGAGCAAGTATGTGGGCCGGGTCTTCCGTCAGAACGAGCTGGAGCGTGGCTGGCACAGTAACCGGGCGGGCGTGGACGCCAACCGCTTCTCTTTCCCGCCCGCAGACGCCCTGCACCGGCTGGAGCGGCCGGACGACCGTGCGCTCAGGCGCGACGCCCCCCGAAAGAGGCATTACTGGCAGGACTGACCCTCCGAGGTTCCACTCTTGCGCCCGTCTCGGCTAAGAGGGCGGCATGTCGCAACGACAGGTCTTCACCATCGAGATCGGCCGGGCCGAGGACGGGGTGCGGCTGGACCGCTGGTTCAAGCGCCACTGGCCCCACCTCGGCCACGGCCAGATCCAGAAGTTGCTGCGTTCGGGCCAAGTGCGGGTCGACGGCGGCCGGGCCAAGGCCGACACCCGCCTGCCCGCCGGCGCCAAGGTGCGCGTGCCGCCCCTGCCCGA
>CAZTMF010000471.1:0-3133 GCA_964614675.1 uncultured Caulobacteraceae bacterium
GCCTGACCAAGACCCTTCGCAAGAAGGTGATGATGGCCTCGCTCGACACCCGCCGCCCGGCGGCGATGGAGCAGCTGGCCGTCCTGGCCAAACAGGCCGAAGTCGAATGTCTGCCGATCATGGCGGGCCAGTCGGCTCCCGACATCGCCCGCCGCGCCCTCTCGGCCGCGCGCCTGGGCGGCTACGACGTCCTGATCCTCGACACCGCCGGCCGCACCACGCTCGACGAGGCGATGATGGCCGAGGCGGCCGAGATCGCCCGCATCTCCAATCCCGCCGAGACCCTGCTGGTGGCCGACGCCTTGACCGGCCAGGACGCGGTGCGCACCGCCAAGGCCTTTCACGAGCGCCTGCCGCTCACCGGCCTGGTCCTGACCCGCACCGACGGCGACAGCCGCGGCGGCGCGGCCCTGTCGATGCGCGCGGTCACTGGCCTGCCCATCAAGTTCCTGGGCTCGGGCGAGCGGATCGATGCGCTGGACTCCTTCGACGCCCGCCGGGTGGCCGGCCGGATCCTGGGCCAGGGCGACGTGGTCTCGCTGGTCGAACGGGCGATCCAGGACGTCGATGCGGTCAAGGCCGAGGCCATGGCCAAGCGCCTGGCCAAGGGCAAGTTCGACCTTGAGGACATGGCCGAGCAGTTCCGCCAGATGCGCCGGATGGGCGGCATGGAGGGGCTGATGGGCATGCTGCCCGGGGTCCAGAAGATCAAGAAGCAGCTGGCCGAAGCGGACATGTCCGACCGGATGATCAAGCGCCAGGAAGCGATCATCTCGTCCATGACGCCGGTCGAGCGGAAGAAGCCCGATATCCTGCAGGCGTCGCGCAAGCGCCGCATCGCGGCCGGCGCCGGGGTCGAGGTCTCCGAGGTGAACCGGCTGCTTAAGCAGCATCGCCAGATGTCGGACGCCTTCAAGATGATGAGCAAGAACGGCGGCAAGGGCTTCGCCCGCATGGCCGGAATGCTCGGCATGGGCGGCGGGATGCCGGCCGGCGGCGGGATGCCTCCGGGCATGCCCCAGCCCACCGAGGCGGATCTCGAACGACTGAAGGCGCTGGGGGCGGGCAAGCTGCCGGGCCTCGGCGGCGGGGGCGGCCTCCCGGGCCTCGGCGGCGGTGCGCCGCGCGGCTTGCCCGGCCTGCCCTTCGGCAAACCCAAATCCTGAACGCACTGATTTCCAGAGAGGACTACCGATGCTGAGAATTCGTCTGACCCGCGGGGGCGCCAAGAAGCGGCCCTACTATGCGATCGTCGTGGCCGACAGCCATTCGCCCCGCGACGGCCGCTTCATCGAGCGGGTCGGGACCTACAACCCGCTGCTCAAGAAGGACGATCCGAACCGGGTCACCCTGAAGACCGAGCAGCTGCAGGCCTGGCTCAAGAAGGGCGCCCAGCCCACCGACCGCGTGGCCCGCTTCCTGGCCGCCGAGGGCCTGGTGCAGTGGTCGCACGGCACGAACCCCAACAAGGGCAAGCCGCACGCCAAGGCCGAAGAGCGCGTCAAGGAACGCGCTGAGCGCGCCGCCGCGGCCGCCGCCGCGCCGCCGCCGCCGCCGCCCGAGGAACCGGCCCCCGCCGAAGAGCCGGCCGTGACCGAAGCCGCCGCGGAAGCGACCGTCCCGGCGGAAGAAGCCCCGCTGCAGGCCGAACAGGCCGAGGAAGCCTCGCCGCAGGAAGCGCCTGAAGAGGCGCCTGCCGAGACTGCTCCGGAAGAAGCGCCGGCTGAAGCGGCGCCGGAAGAGGCTCCCGCTGAGGCCGCTCCGGAAGAGGCTCCCGCCGAAGAGGCCCCTGCCGAAACGCCGGCCGAAGGCGGCGAGGAAGCCTAACTTCCACCGCTCGTCCCGGCGAAGGCCGGGATCCAGGACAAGCCGCCGCGTCGGTCGCAGGACTGGCGCGGCGTTTTGTTTTGCGCCTGCACCTCCGACACCAGTTCCGACCTGTCCTGTGCCCCGGCCTTCGCCGGGGTGAGCGGATTATTGGGTCAGCCGCTCCGCGTGCCAGCGGAGGTGGTCCTCGATGAAGGTTGAGATGAAGAAATAGGAGTGGTCGTAGTGCGGCTGGCGGCGGACCGTCAGCTTCACGCCGGCTTTGGCGCAGGCCGCCTCCAGGAGCTCAGGCTTGAGTTGGGCTTCGAGCCAGGGATCGGCCTCGCCTTGCTCGACCAGCAGCTCCTCCGCCCGCGCGCCGTCCTCGATCAGGGCGCAGGCGTCGTACTCGCGCCAGGCCGCACGGTCCGCGCCGAGATAGTTGGACAGGGCCTTGTCGCCCCAGGGGCAGTTCAGGGGCGAGACGATCGGCGCGAAGGCCGAGATGGCCTTGAAGCGCCCCGGGTTCCTGATGCCGATGGTCAGGGCCCCGTGCCCGCCCATCGAGTGGCCCATGATCGACTGCCGGCCCATGTCGGCCGGAAGCTCCTCGCCGACCAGCGCAGGAAGCTCGCGCTCGATGTAGCTGCGCATCCGGTAGTTGGCCGCCCAGGGCGCCTGGGTCGCGTCCACATAGAAGCCCGCGCCGAGGCCGAAGTCGTAGGCGCCTTCGGGATCGTCGGGCACGCCCTCGCCGCGCGGAGAGGTGTCGGGCGCGACCAGCATCAGCCCGAGCTCGGCCGCGATACGCTGAGCGCCGGCCTTCACCGTGAAGTTCTCCTCGGTGCAGGTCAGCCCCGCCAGAAACCAGACCACCGGGACCTTGCCCCGCTCGGCCGCCGGCGGGTGAAAGACCGCGAACCGCATGGGCGTGCCGGTCTCGGCGGAGTCGTGGGCGTAGGTCACCTGCCGCCCGCCGAAGCAGCGGCTCTGGGAAACCAGCTTGAGCGGCATCAAAGTGTCCTCCTGGCGCCCCCGCCATAACGGGCCTTCCCCTTGGCTGGGAAGTCCGCCAGAACCCAAGGCAACGAGAAAACCGTGGAGGACGCCGGATGGCGCTCAAGCTCTATCACGCCGAGCCGGCGGCCAATTCGCTGAAGTCCCTGATCCCATTGAAGGAAAAGGGCCTCGAGTTCGAGAGCGTCTACGTCGACCTGCACAAGTTCGAGCAGCACGAGCCCTGGTTCACCGCCCTCAATCCCGAAGGCCAGGTGCCGGTGCTGGACCACGACGGATTCATCGTCACCCACACCACGGTGATCAACGA
>CAZTMF010000472.1:0-3115 GCA_964614675.1 uncultured Caulobacteraceae bacterium
AGCGTGAGGACCCCAGCTTTGGCGGAGAAACCGGCCCAGCGGCCGAGCCATTGGAAGCAAGCGCCCTGGGAGCAGATGGCCCAGGAGAACCCGCTTTTCGCGGTGATGACCACCGAGGAGATGGCGGGCGCGCCGTCCGCCGAGTTCACCCCCGAGCAGGTAGAGACCCTGTTCGAGAAGGGCCGGCGGCTGTTCCGGCGGCATATCGCCGGCGCCCTCGCCCACGCGCCCGACGGCCCCGAGGAGGGCCTGATCGTCGAATACGGCTGCGGGGTCGGCCGCATGCTGAACGCCGCCCTGGAAGCGGGCTACCGGCGCGTGGCGGGCATCGACATCTCGCCCACCATGCTCGCCCACTGCCGCCGGCTGGTCCCGGAGGTGGAGGCGCTCTACCCCCTCGACGAGCATGGACGCTCGGGCCTGGAGGACGGCTGCGCCTCGGCGGTCTTCTCCTATGCGGTGGTGCAGCACATCTCCGAGCTCAGCCGCTACATGACGGCCTTCGACGAGATGCGCCGGATCCTCAAGCCCGGGGGCCTGCTCGTCGTGCAGCTGAACTGCACCGACTTCGAGGGCGGCGACTTCGAGCGGCCCGGCCGAACGGAAAACCACGAAACCTTCTCGCTGCACTTCCATCCCGGCGAAGAGGAACCCTACCTGCGCCACGAGCAGGACCAGTGGAGCGGCGTCTACATCGGCTCGGACCTGCTGACCGAGTGGTTGAAGGTGCGGCAAGTGCACATCGCCAGCTGGCGCCGTCACGGATCGGGCAAATCGATATCGGTCTGGATCGAGGCCAAGGTCGTCTCGGATTCGGCGTCCGTGGGTTTCACGCCCGAGCAGGCCGAGAAAAGCCGGCGGGTCTTCCGGCGGCACGTCGCGGGCGCCTTGGCCCACGCGCCCGATCCGCCCGAGGCGGGCCTGATCGTTCAGTACGGCTGCGGGGACGGCCGCCTGCTGAATGCAGCCCTGGAAAGCGGCTGGCGCCGCGTCGCCGGCCTCGACGCCTCGCCAGCCCTGCTGGCCCAATGCCGCCGCCAGGTCCCCGAGGTGGAGGGGCTCCATCCGCTGGACGCGATGGGACGGTCGGACCTCCCCGACGACTGCGCCGCAGCGGTCTTCTCCTATGGGGCGCTGGCGCGCATTCCCGCGCTCGGCCGCTACCTGGCCGCCATCGACGAGATGTGCAGGATCCTGAAGCCCGGCGGACTGCTGATCGTCCAGCTGAACTGCGCAGACTTCGAGGTCGGTGATTTCGAACGGCCCGGCCGCACGGAGAACCACGAGACCTGGTCCCTGCATTTCCGCCCCGGCGAGGAGCAGGCCTACCTGCGCCACGAGCAGGATCCGTCCGACGGCGTCCGGATCGGCTCGCAACTGCTCGCCAGCCATCTGCAGAAGCACCGGATGCGCGTTACGGGCTGGCGCGCGCACGGCCTGGATGGATCGATGTCAGTCTGGCTCCATGCCAAGAAGCGCGGCGAGCGCTGAACGGGCCGCTGGTCTTGGCGATTGGGGCGGGGCCGTGATAGCGACGCTGCCGTCGGCGCGGCGCCGCCTCTCACAAGTTCAACGCGAGAAAGCTTTCTGATGGATTCCGCACTGACCTCGGCCGTCGTCGACTACATCGCCCACCTGAAGGATTGCCGGCCGCTGCAGACGCGGCTGGAGACCGATGCGGCCACGGCCTTCGTCGAGAGCCTGGGCCTGCCCAGCCACCACGACTCCCAGAAGAACTGGGACACCTACAAGTGCGTCAATTACATCGCCTCGACCGGCGACAAGGAGGCGCCCGTGCTGGACGCCGGTTCGGGCGCGCGGGTGGTGCTGCCCCGGTGGCTGTGTCAGCTCGGCTACCAGAACGTCTATGCGTGCGACATGCAGGGGGCCCAGAAGGACCTCTACAAGAACATGGGCATCAAGTTCAGCGTCCAGAACCTGACCGAGACCAACTACGAGGACGCCTTCTTCCAGGCGGTGACCTGCATCTCGGTGATCGAGCACAATGTGCCGCTGGACAAGTTCGCCCACGAGATGGGGCGGATCCTGAAGCCGGGCGGCCTGCTGCTGGTGTCGACCGACTACTGGTCCGAGTTCGTCGACTGCTCGGGCATCTATCCCTACAGCTTCGAGGCCGGCGAGATGAAGATCATCACGCCCGACGACATGAACGAGTTCACCGAGATGGCCCGCGCCAACGGCATGGAGCCCTGCGAGCCCCTGCAATTCGAGACCACCGACAAGGCGGTCCGCTGGGAGCGCACCGACCGCGACTACACCTTCTACTTCGCGGCCTATCGCAAGAAGGGCTGACCCGAGCCCCGTCTAGCGCCGGTTGCGCAGGAAGATCGCGGCCTCCTTGGCCAGGGACGCCTTGAGCTCGTCCGGCTCCCTCTCCACGTGGAACGGCAGGGTTCCGGCGACGCCGCGCACCGCCAGCCAGAGCTGGACGTTGAAGTGGCCGAACATGCGCAGGGGCCGTCGCTTGTTGTCGGTCACGTCCCAGCCCTCGGCCTCGAAGGCGTCCACCTGCTCACGCACCGGCTTGCGCTCGATCCGGTCCCAGCCTTCGGGACGGGGAACGTCGTCGGCCTCGTCGGCGGTGAGGCCGAACAGGGCCGTCGAGCATTCGTCGATCTCGGGGAACTCGCTGCGGGCGTCGTCGTCCGCATAGCGCGGCTTCATCAGCGCCTTGTCTTCCAGCTCGGCGATGCCCGGCAGGTCGATCAGGCGGCGGAGGGGTGCATTGGCCATGCCCCGGCTTATCCCAAGGCCGGCCCTTCCTCCAGGGTGACGAACATCTCGGCCTCGATCACCCACTGGCCGGTGACCTTGCGCCAGGTCGCCATATAGGCCCCGGCCATCCGCGCCGACCGCCAGGTCCCGACCCAGCGTCCGGTCTCCGCCGCGCGCAGACCAGCCTGATCGAGCTCCACCGTCTCGGGCGTGCGGACATAGGCCATGAAGGCGGGGTCCCTGAACTGGGCCTCGAAGGCGGCGAGCACCGCATCGGCGCCGGTGATCAGAGTCCCGTCGCCGGCGATCACCTTCACCTGAGGGTCCAGGAACGGCCGCAGCCGGCCCGCCTCGTGCGCCGCGATCAGCTTGTTGGTCA
>CAZTMF010000473.1:0-3100 GCA_964614675.1 uncultured Caulobacteraceae bacterium
TATGGCTCGAAGGTGCCGGTGTGGATCCTGGGCTCCAGCCTCTATGGCGCCCAGCTGGCGGCGGCGCTGGGTCTGCCGTTCGCCTTCGCCTCCCACTTCGCGCCGGCGATGATGGACCAGGCGTCCCAGATCTATCGCGACCGGTTCGAGCCGTCCGCCTACGGCGCGCGGCCGCACCTGATGCTGGGGCTCAACCTGGTGGCGGGCGAGACCGACGCCGAGGCGCGGTTCCTGTTCACCTCGCTGCAGCAGGCCTTCGTGAACCTCCACAGCGGCCGGCCCGGGCCGCTGCCGGCGCCGGCCGATGACGCGGACGGTCATCTCGCGGGCACGGTCGCGCCGGGCTCCCCGCTCTCCAAGGCCGTGGTCGGCGGCCCGGAGACGGTGCGCGACGGCCTCGAACGGTTCGTCGCCGAGCACCGGCCCGACGAGATCATCCTCACGGCCCAGATCTTCGATCAGGCCAAACGCATCCGCTCGCTGGAGATCGCCAGCGCCGCACTGGGCGCCTTGGCCAGGGTCTAACCCTCTTCGGCGTCGCGCGCGTCGATGCGGTCTTCGAGGTCGATGTCGTCGACCGCCAGGCCGTCGGAGTCCTTGATCTCGAAGGGCACGCCGTCAGCCGTCAGCTCGCGCCACTTCTCCAGGGCGGCTTCTTCGGTTGGGGCCGTGTAGGTCACGGCCCGGCCCGGGTGGCGGGCGGATATGCGGTAAGGCATGACCGATCCTACCCGCGCTGCGGCCCAGATGCGACGGATGTTGGCGCGATGGATTTTGGCGCGATGGCCGCCGGCGCCGTGGCCAGCCAGATGATGTGACGCTCGCCCTTGCGACCGCCGCTGGAGCGCACCCGCGCCTCCCGCACCTCATAGCCGGCCCGGCGCAGACGCGGAGTGAAGACCGGATCGACCGCCGAAGACCAGACCGCCAGCACGCCGCCCGGTTTCAGGGCGCGGCGGGCGGCGGCCAGGCCCCGGGCGTCGTAGAGCCGGTCGTTGGCGGGGCGGCTGAGCCCGTGGGGGCCATTGTCGACGTCGAGCAGGATGGCGTCGAAGTCGCTCCGCGCCTCACCGATCAGTGCGGCCACGTCCCCTTCCCGGAGTGCGACGCGAGGATCGTCCAGGCCGTCGCCGCCCAGGTGGGCCAGCGGCCCGCGCGCCCAGGCGATCACCGCGGGAACCAGCTCGCCCACCGTCACCCTGGCCTTCGGGCCGAGACTGTCCAGCGCCGCCCTGAGGGTGAAGCCCATGCCGAGCCCTCCGATCAGCACATGGGGCGCGGGCCGATCCTGCAGGCCGGCGCAGGCCAGGGTCCCTAGCGCCTTCTCCGACCCGTTCGAGCGGCTGTTCATCAGGGCGTCCGCGCCCGCGAAGATCACAAACTCCGAGCCGCGTTGCATCAACCGCAGATCGCCGCCCCCGTCCGGCACGGCGGCGGTGTCGATCAGCGACCAACGGATCATAGCGACTGGCCTCCTGGCCACGGCATGAACGCACCTCCGGTCGCCCCCGAGCGGGGGCACTGTAGCGCGCTGGCCAGGCGCGCGAAGGCCCAGATTTCGGCCCTCTCTGGATGTCCGACACCGCGAACGGCCTCGCCATGTCGAAACCGGGCCAGGGATCGCGTATTGAACGCATCGACACCCTGGGTCTTCGAACAGCGGCCAACGACATGCCCGACGACGACGAACCGATGACGATCCCGCCGGATGGCTGGAAACACACCGGGGTCAGGGTCGTGCCCGGCGATCAGCTCGACGAGGACACCGCCCAGACGCCGGGGATGAACCGGGCGGCGGCGATCAACCTGGCGCGCGTGGGCGCCCGGAAGCTGTGGGCCGGCACCGTCCATATCCACGCCAACGCCAAGACCGGCGCCCATCACCATGGGCCGCTGGAAAGCGTGATCTATGTGATCAAGGGGCGCGCCCGCATGCGATGGGGCGAAAAGCTGGAGTTCGTGGCGGAGGCGGGGCCCGGCGACTTCATCTATGTGCCGCCCTTCGTTCCCCACCAGGAGATCAACGCGTCGTCCGACGAGACCCTGGAGTGCGTGCTGGTGCGCAGCGACAACGAAGCGGTGGTGGTCAACCTCGACATCGAGCCGGCGGAAAAGCCCGAGGCCGTGGCCTGGGTCGATCCCATCCACCGGGCGCCCGAATAGGTCAGGCGGCGCGAGCGCCAATCGCGGTCGGCGGCGCGCACGGGGACGCCGGCGCCTTCCTGGTCAGATGTAGCTGGCCACCAGGGCGATGAACATGGCGGCGGGCACGAGGATCAACTGCGCGACGAGGGTCCCGGCCACGCGCGTGCCCGCAAGCCAGACGACGGCGCGACGGAACGCGGCTTCGCTGGTCCGGCCTTCCACGACGTCGTCGGTCATGACGGACAGGTGTGGGTCGATGAAGACGAACAGGAGAATGGTCGCGAACCCGTTCACGACCGACGACAGGGCGCTCGCGGTGACGCGAAACGCGGGGTTCAGCGCACCCGCATAGAGGCTGGCGAACACCGCGACGGTGATCAGCGCCTGCGCGGCGACGTTCAATACGATCACCCAGCCCGAAAGCTCGCGGGTCCTGCGCAAGTCCTTCAGGTGCGTGGCCCTTGGCGGGGTCATGGCGTCCCCGATGTAGGACAGGCCGCCCTTGAAGAACCCGTGCAGGAGCAATTTCGGGATGGAGCGGTGAGCCTGGAAATGGAGGACCGCCCGGCTGAAGATTCGCTGGAACGTGGGCACCAAGACTGCGCCCGCGACCGTGGCCAAGGTCGCCGAGAGCAGAAGCCAGCGAAAGTCCGTCAGCAGATGGCCGGCCGCCCCCTCCCGGAGGCTGAGCTCGATCCGCTTCGCCAGGAAAGGGCCCTGAAACGAGTTCGAGGTCCGCGAGACCAGCACGAGCACGTTGAACAGGGCGAACGACACGGCGATGCGCCGGGTGCGCACGCCGGCGATGCGGACCGCATAGGCCAAGGTCCCGATCAACTGGATCACGAAGGTCAAGCCGCAGAGGCCGAGCAACTGCCAGTCCATTGCGCCGCTCCCGATCCGCCATCCGGCGGACACCAGCTAAGCGGACGTCCTGAAGGACCGCAATGGGTGG
>CAZTMF010000474.1:0-3094 GCA_964614675.1 uncultured Caulobacteraceae bacterium
TGAGGGTCGATTTCACCACCACGCCCGGAATGTCGGACAGCAGCAGCAGGCGCCGTTCCAGCGGGCCTCCGGCGACGACATCACCGCTGTCCAGGCCGCGAAGAACGCTGCCGGCGAGCCGGTTGGAGAGATTGGTGTGGTTGTCGAGCCCGACCTTCCCGTAGTGGCCCTCGATCACCTCGATGGTCACGGCCCCGTCCTGGAGGTCCTGAGCGGGCACATAGGCCTGGGCGACGAAATAGCCTCGGCGATTGTAGAAGGCCGAGATCTTGGCGGCCATGATCCGCAGATCGCGCAGGTCCAGCGAACTGCCGGGCTGGAAGCCGGTGACCGCGAGCAGTTGGGCTTCCGGGAAAAGCGTCTCGCCCGTCACGCGCAGGGACCGGACCAGCACCTTGGGCCCCGCCGGACCCGCGTCCCGAGGATTGGCGCCGCGGTCGACGCGGACCTCGGGGATTGATCTTTCCGGCTCGGGGGGTGGAGGGATCTGCTGGATCTGGCCGCCCGCGCCGACGGGCGGAGGTGCAGCGGTGGCGGCCTCGGCGGCCGTCAGCGCGCCGACGACCGCAAGGGTCGTCGCGCAAAGGTTGGATTTTCGCATGATACCCTCGGACCCGCGCCGGCTTCCCGGTCAACAACCTTTGCAATGGGAGCGGTAAGCTCTCGAGCGAGCGGTTGTCATTCTCGTCCGGTAAAATCCGCTACTGGTCTAATGTAGAACAGAGGCATTTGTTCCGGCATTCCAATAAATATTCCACCGAGGTGAACGGAAGTAAAATATTCGACGCGCCATGACGATAATAGCGAAAGATGACATTCTTCGTGTCGTTAATTTTTGTTGGCTATATTCCAGAATACAGGGAATTAATTCTGTAAACGTGCGTCCACGACCAAGACACGAAAACCAATTTTTCATCCGGTCCGAGAGATCGCGTGGCCTTGGCGAAGCTAAGCGGCGGCGGAGCGTTGTTCACACCCGCGTCCACCAGGCGCGGAAAGCCGGCGACAGCGAAATCGGCCGGGCGCGCCACGTTCGGCCGGCGGCCAGCCGCTCCGAATCCGCGTCGACGGGGTCATCAGCGGGCGCCTGCGGGACCTCCGGCGCGGCCGCTCGGCCGAACGGCTTGAGACGCAGCTTGGCGCGGTGGTCGGCGATCAGGCTTTCGCCGCTGGCGTCGACGCCGCGATAATAGTGCTTCTGCCAGCGGTCCGCGGGCGCCTTGGGCGGCTCCCGCCGCATCCGCGCCTGGAATTCGTCCCGCGCCGCGCTCCAGGTGCGGAAGCGTTCGGCGGTGGCGGGATCCGCATCGAGTGGCGCGAAGACCGGGGTGAAGGCTTCGATGGACGCCCGTTCGATGGGGAACAGGAAGCAGAACGGCTCCATCGCCTCGAAGCGGATCGGGGTATTCGGACGCGTGAAGCGCCAGTTCATGGTGAAGGTGAAGGGGGACCAGTCGGTCTCGACGATGGCGGTGAGCGGCTGGATCGCGTCCTTCTGGAGGTTTGGCGATCCTCCGATCCAGAGGTTCCACCCGGGCGGGGTGCGGAAGATCGCCTCGACATGGAAGGTGAGGACGCCCTGACCGAACAACGAAACCGGGGCGTGCATCGGATCGGCGCCGGCATCCAGCCGAATGGTCACCGCCGAGGTGTCCGTCCCGCCGTCCCAGACCGCTTCGAAGCCGCATGGGGACAGTATTTCCCAGCCATGGGCGTTGGCGATGTTCAGCGGCAGGCAGCGATAGGCGAAGGACTCCGGCGTCCGGTCCATCCAGGGCCGAGTCGGAGGGGCGGGGCGGATCAAGGGCGCCCAGCCGGGATGGAGATAGGCGGTCAGCTCCATGCGAAGGCGCCCCAGACGACGGGGAGCCTAGGCCCCTGCCGCCGCTTGACCAACAGCTTTCCGGGCTCGGTCGGCCCGGGTGGGAATTCGGAGGTCAGCGCCGCCTGCGCCCGCGCGGGACGCCACGCGGCGGGCCGCCCCGTCCCCGGCCGCGGGGGGTGAAGCGGGGCAGGCGGATCGAGGAATCCGGAGGCTCGGGCTCGCTGAGCACGGAGAACAGCAGCCCGCCGGTCAGCGGCGTCGCTTCTTCCAGCTTCACCCGCACCATGGCGCCGAGCCGCCACCGGCGGCCGGTCCGTTCGCCGACCAGGGCATGGGTGCGCTCGTCGTGGACGAAGTACTCGTCGCCGAGGGTCGAGACCGGGGCCAGGCCGTCGGCGCCCACCTCGGCCAGGCGGACGAACAGGCCGAAACGCGTCACCCCGGTGATGCGGCCCTCGAATTCCGCGCCCTGCCGCTCGGACAGGAAGGCGGCGACGTAGCGGTCGGTGGCGTCGCGCTCGGCGGCCATGGCCCGCCGCTCGGCGGCGGTGATCATCTCGGCGGTCTCGCCGATACGGACGATGTCCTTCTGGGAGAGGCCGTCTTCGCCGAAGCTCAGCGACGAGATCAGCGACCGATGCACGATCAGGTCGGCGTAGCGCCGGATCGGCGAGGTGAAGTGGGCGTAGCGGTCGAGGTTCAGGCCGAAGTGCCCGATGTTCTCGGGGCTGTAATAGGCCTGCATCTGGGTGCGCAGCACCACCTCGTTGACGATCTCGGCGTGGGGTCCGCCGCGGGTCTCGGCCAGCAGGCGATTGAAGCGGTCGGTGCGCGGCGCCTCGCCCTTGGACCAGTCGACGCCGATGGTGTGGAGGAAGTCCGCCAGGGCCTGGACCTTTTCCATCGAAGGGGCGTCGTGGACCCGGTAGATCAGGGGCGAGCGGCGCTGCTCCAGGGTCTCGGCGGCGGCCACATTGGCCTGGATCATCATCTCCTCGATCAGCTTGTGGGCTTCGAGGGAGGCGCGCTGGGTGATCGAGGCGACCTTGCCGTCCTCGCCGATGACGATCCGCCGTTCCGTGCTCTGGATCTCCAGAGGCGAGCGGGCGTCGCGGCCCTTCTTCAGGCAGGCGTAGGCTTCCCAGAGGGGCCGCAGGATCCTGTCCATCAGGGGGCCGGTCCGGTCGTCCGGCTGCCCGTCGATCGCCACCTGCGCCTGCTCGTAGGAGAGCTTGGCCGCCGAGCGCATCAGGCCGCGCACGAAGCGGT
>CAZTMF010000475.1:0-3086 GCA_964614675.1 uncultured Caulobacteraceae bacterium
GCCTATGCGGCGGCCGACCCGGGCTACACCGGCAAGGTCACCATCCCGGTGCTCTGGGACAAGCAGACCCGCAAGATCGTCAACAACGAGTCCTCTGAGATCATCCGTATACTGAATACGGAATTCGTCGGCGTCGCCGGCAACGACCTCGACTTCTATCCCGAGCCGCTGCGGGCCGAGATCGACGAGCTGAACGCGCTGATCTATCCGACCATCAACAACGGCGCCTACCGCTGCGGCTTCGCCCGCACCCAGGAGGCCTACGAGCAGGCCTATGACGAGCTGTTTGCGGCCTTCGACCACCTGGAGGCGCGGCTCTCCAAGCAGCGCTACCTGACCGGAAACAGGCCCACCGAGGCGGACTGGCGGCTGTTCCCGACGCTTGTGCGGTTCGACGTGGCCTACTTCACCCTGTTCAAGTGCAATCGCCAGCAGCTCCGGGATTTCCCGAACCTCTGGAATTATACCCTGGACCTCTACGCCACGCCAAAGGTGGCGGGCACCGTGAAGCCCAGGCTCTATGTACAGAACTACTATTCTCTGGAGCGCGTGAACCGCTGGGGCGTGATCCCCAAGGGCACGCCGGTGAATTTCGATCAGCCGAACGACCGCGCCCGGTTCGGGTAGGCGGCCGGGTAGGGGGAGGGACGAGATGGACGGAGAGGCCAAGGTCGGTGGCGTGCAGCTGCAGTCGCAGCTCATCCCGGAGCCCCAGGCGGTCAGCCAGGGCGCGCGCGATTACCTGAATACGCCGTTCTGGGCCGGCGAGCGCGAACGCATCGATCCGGACAATATAGCGGGCTGGCGCGCGGCCATCGACGAGGTGGCCGAGATGTTCAAGCCGCTGGCGGCGATGATGCTGAGCCAGTCGAACGCCACGGTGGAGAAGGCCGATATCGGTGGCGTCACCGTCTATGTCGCCACCCCCCGCGACCTCGCGGCCTCGGACGCTGACAAGGCGCACATCTATATCCACGGCGGCGGCTGGGCCTACATGGGCGGCGAGGCCTGCGGCGGCCAGGGCGCCGCACAGGCCGGGCGGCTAGGTCTCAAGACCTGGTCCGTCGACTATCGCTATCCGCCGTTCGACCGCTTTCCCGCGGCGCTCGACGACTGCGTGACGGTCTATCGCGAGCTCTTGAAGACCCACGCCCCCGAGAACATCGTGATCTCCGGCGGCTCGGCAGGCGGCAACCTCACCGCCGCGACGGGCCTGCGCATCCGCGACGAGGGCCTGCCGTGGCCCGCGGCGCTGGGCCTGATGACTCCCTGCACCGACGGCGCCCTGCTCAGCGACACCTTCAGCACCAACGACCAGTTCGACTTCCTGAAGGCCGCCACCATGGCCGATTTCTGGACGGTCTACGCCGGCGGCCACGACCGCAGGGATCCCTACCTCTCGCCGGTCTATGGCGACTATTCCAAGGGGTTCCCGCCGACCTTCCTGCAGACCGGCACGCGCGACCTTCTGCTGTCCGACACCGTGCGCCTGCACCGGGCCATGCGGGCCGGGGGCGTCGAGGCGGAGCTGCACGTCTGGGAAGCCATGCCCCACGGCGGCTTCGGCGGCGCGACGCCCGAGGACGCCGAGATGGTGCGCGAGCTCAGGCGGTTCTTCGCAGCTCGCCTCGGGCGCAAGCGGACCTAGGGGACGATCCCCAAGAATCGATCAGGCCGCGACGGTCGGGCTGGACGCGTCCATCATGCAAAGATATTCCGTGCACGGTACGATCTGGGCCGTCAGGACACGGGCGACTCGGAGGCGCCGCTCTGGTCTGGGGGGACTCGGAGATGCCTGTTCTGGTGGGGGCCGTGGCCAACGTGGGTCTCGACTACCTGGCCTTCACGGGCAGGGTCAGCCGGCGCGAGGCCCTCGCCTTCCCCGAGCGCGTCGAGCCGGATCGCCGCGATGTGGGGACCCGCTGGATCACCATCTTCCACCCTGCCGCCGATATGTCGGACCTGGACCCCGAGTGCCTGCTGGCCATCAAGGCGAGGCTGAGGCCGGTCGTCGCCAGGCTGGGCGCTAGGGGGTCGTTCCGGATGATCCTGGTATCCGATTCCCCCAACAACGACAGGCTCATGCAGAGCTGGCGGGCGATTACGGTCAGCGATCCGACCTATGCGTCCAAACCCGAGGCCGCGGTCAGCATCCGGGAAGCCTGCGTCCGGCATGGCCTGACCCTGGAGCAGGCCGCGGCGGCGGAGGCCGAGATCGAACGCGATCTTCGCGACGCCTCGAGGTTCTGAACGACGAGGCGGAGCGGACACGCCGCGCCCATACGCGCTATCAGGGGCTCCAGGCTCGCCCAGCACAGGAGGTCGCCATGCAGATCAAACGCGTCGGGTCCCAGCCCTCGCAGAAGGGGCCGGCCGATTACTTCACGGGCCAGGTCAGGCTCGACATCTTGAACACCGCGCCGGCGCCCGCCAGGGTCGCCTGCGCCAGCGTCACCTTCGAACCTGGCGCGCGCACCGCCT
The DNA here is from genome assembly GCA_964614675.1 of uncultured Caulobacteraceae bacterium. Lineage (GTDB taxonomy): Bacteria > Pseudomonadota > Alphaproteobacteria > Caulobacterales > Caulobacteraceae > JANWHQ01. The sequence continues at coordinate 2,482 of CAZTMF010000475.1, forward strand.
GGCACACCCATCCGCTCGGTCAGACCCTGGTGGTCACCGCCGGATGCGGCTGGACCCAATGCGAGGGCGGGCCGATCGAGGAGATCCGTGCCGGAGACGTGATCTGGTGCCCGCCGGACCACCGGCATTGGCACGGCGCCACGGCCACCACCGGCATGACCCATATCGCCATCCAGGAGGCCCTGGACGGAGTCTTCGTGACCTGGATGGAGCACGTCACGGACGAGCAATACCTGACTGGCCCCGGCTAGGCGCCGGGCGCGAGGGCTTGATGCGGGTCAAGGCCCCGCGCCTCCCGCGGCGCGACGGTTGGCTTCGGAGGCCCGGATCAGGCCTCGCCCAGGGAGGCCGTCATGCCAGTTTGGAAGCTCACCCCCACCGACCTCACCGATCCAGCGTGGGTCGCCAGCACGCACCATGGGGGCGCCGTCGTGCGGGCGGCCAGCGAGGGCGCCGCCCGCCGCGTGAGCGCGGCCGCTCTCCAAGCCTCTGCGGGAGCTCCGGCCGGCGCGCCGTGGACCGATCCGGCCCTGGTCAAGGTCGAAGAGGTCCAAGACCCACGGTACGACCCTAAAGGCCGTGCAGAGATCCTCGATCTGGTCGCC
>CAZTMF010000476.1:0-3082 GCA_964614675.1 uncultured Caulobacteraceae bacterium
CCGACGCGCTCGGCAAGTTCCTGCCCGACGCCGACCGGCCCAACGAGGGCGTCTTCGCCTTGCAGGACGACGACGAGCAGTGGATGGCGCTGCGTTACGACCTGACCGCGCCCCTCGCACGCTTCGCCGCCCAGAACTGGGAGAGCCTGCCCAAGCCCTTCCGCCGCTACGCCTTCGGGACGGTGTGGCGCAACGAGAAGCCCGGCCCCGGCCGCTTCCGCGAGTTCATCCAGTGCGACGCCGACACCGTCGGCTCGGCCCGGCCCCAGGCGGACGCCGAGATGATCGCCATGGCGGCGGCGGGGCTGGAGGCCGCGGGCCTGCCGCGCGGCGCCTATGTGTTGAAGATCAACAACCGCAAGCTCCTGGACGGCCTGCTGGCCGAGACGGGGATCGCCGATCCGAAACAGAAGCTCGTTGCGCTCAGGGCCATCGACAAGCTCGACCGCCTGGGCTGGGACGGGGTCGAGGACCTTCTGGGCGAAGGCCGCATGGACGAGTCGGGCGCCTATACCAAGGGCGCGGGGCTGGACCTGGCCGCCCGCGAGGCGATCGGGGAGTTCATCGACATCTCCACCAAGGACGCAGGAGTCTTGGCGGCCCTGGCCCGGCTGAAGCTCGGCGCCATCGGCGAGGAGGGCCTGCGCGAACTGGAGCTGATCGAGGACGCCCTGAACGGCATGGGCGTGAAGTCCGACCAGGCCAAGTTCGATCCGGCCGTGGTGAGGGGTCTGGAATACTATACCGGCCCGGTGTTCGAGGCCGAGCTGCTGCTCGACACGACCGGCGACAAGGGCGAGCCGGTGCGCTTCGGCTCGGTGGGCGGCGGCGGCCGCTACGACGATCTGGTGGCCAGGTTCACCGGCGAGCAGACGCCCGCCACCGGCTTTTCTTTCGGCGTCTCGCGCCTCGCGGCGGCGCTGCGCGCGGCGGGCCGCGATCCGGCCGGCGAGAGCCGGGGCCCGGTGGTGGTCATCGTCTTCGACCAGACGCGGATGGCCGACTATTTCGGCATCGCGGCGGAGCTCAGGTCCGCCGGCGTCCCGGCCGAGGTCTATCTCGGATCCTCGGGAATGAAGGCCCAGATGAAATACGCCGACCGGCGTCTGTCGCCCGCCGCGGTGATCGTCGGCGAGGACGAGTTCGCCGCCGGAACCGTGACCATCAAGGACCTCGACCTCGGCCGCGAGCTGGCCAAGGGCGTCACCGACAACCAGGCCTGGCGCGCCGAGCGGCCAGGCCAGCAGGCCGTGCCGCGCGCTGAGATGGTCGAGGCCGTGCGCGCGATCCTGGAGGGCCAGGGGTGATCACCCTCGAACCCCAGGTCCCGGAGACGGCGCTGGCGGCGATGCGCGCGCCCTTCCTCGAGCAGGGCGCCCAGGCCATCGAGACGCCGGTGCTGCTGCCGCTGGCGCTGCTGCTCGACCTCGCGGGCGAGGCCATGCGGCCGCGCCTGTTCGTGGTCCAGGCCGACGGCATCGACGAGGGGGCGCTGCGCCCCGACTTCACCATCGCGGTGGCCCAGACCCACATCGAAAGCGGCTCGAAGTCTGGCCGCTATCTCTACGAGGGCAAGGCCTTCCGCGTGGCGCCCCAGGGCTCTGGCCGGGCCGAGGAGTTCCTGCAGATCGGGGTCGAGAGTTTCGGCCTCGGCGATCCGATGGGGGCGGACGCGGCCATGGCCGGTGTGGCCTGGCGCGCCGGCGCCGCGGGCGGGCGCGCGGACCTCAGGCTGGAGATGGGCGACATCGGCCTCTTCCGCCTGTTCCTGGAGGCGCTCGGATTGCCTCGGACCCTGGTGGCGCGGCTGGAGCACGCTTTCAGGCGGCCGCGGGGCCTGGCCGTCGAGCTCGAGCGGGCCCAGTCGCCGGCGCCGGCCGCGCCGCAGTCGAGCCGGCTCGCCGGGCTGTTGGCGGGCCTCCCCGAGGCCGACGCCGCCCAGGCCCTGGAAGAGCTCTGGGCCCTGGCCGGGGTGCAGCCGGTGGGCGGACGTGCGCCGTCCGAGATCGTCCATCGCCTGGCCGAGCAGGCCGAGGCCGCCAAGGCCCCGGTTCTGGCCGCAGCCGACGCGGAGAAGATCCGCGCCTTCCTCGCCATATCCGACGGCCCGGCCAGGGCCCTGGCCGCCATCGCGCGGCTGGCCAAAGGCCCGGGGCTGGAGAAGGCGCTCGACGCCTGGTCGGACCGGCTGAAGGCCCTGACCGAGGCCGGCGCGCCGGAAGAGCGGATGCGCCTCTCCCCAGCCTTCGGCCGCTCGTTCGGCTACTACGACGGCTTCCTGTTCGAGGTGCGCAGCGCCGCCCTGGACGCGGAACGGCCGATCGCCGCCGGCGGGCGCTACGACGGCCTGATGACGCGCCTGGGCGCCCGCGCCCGCACCGGCGCCGTCGGCTGCATGGTCCGCCCCTGGCGCGCCTGGTCGGAGGGCGAAAGATGACCGAGCGCATCTCCATCGCCCTTCCGTCCAAGGGGCGGCTCAAGGAGCAGTGCGAGGCGTGGCTCTCGGACTGCGGCTTCGGGCTGGAGGTGGCCGGAGGGTCGCGTGGCTACCAGGCCCAGCTCACCGGCCTGCCGGGGATCGACGCGCCCCTTCTGTCATCGTCGGACATCGCCTCGGGGCTGGACTCGGGCGACCTGCACCTGGGCGTGGTCGGCGAGGACCTGCTGCGCGAGCGGGGCGGGGAGCTGGACGAGCGGGTGCTGCTGCTCCGGCCCCTGGGCTTCGGCCGCGCCGACCTGGTGGTGGCCGCGCCTCAGAGCTGGATCGATGTCCAGACCATGGCCGACGTCGACCAGGTGGCCATGGCCTATCTGGCGCGCACCGGCCGGCGCCTCCGGGTGGCGACCAAGTACGGCGTCCTGACCCGGGCCTTCTTCGCGCGGCACGGGGTCGCCGATTACCGCATCGTGGATTCCTCGGGCGCCACCGAGGGGGCCCCGGCGGCGGGAGCGGCGGAGCTGATCGTCGACATCACCACCACCGGCGCCACCCTGGCGGCCAATGGCCTGCGCCCCCTGGCCGACGGCCTGATCCTGAAGAGCCAGGCCCAGCTCGCCGCCAGCCTCAAGGCGCCCTGGACCC
>CAZTMF010000477.1:0-3074 GCA_964614675.1 uncultured Caulobacteraceae bacterium
CTGGACGGCTCGATGCAGGCGGGCGGCTGCGCCACCAAGCTCGGCCAGGCCCGCTGCGTGACCGTGACCGGCTAGGGTGGAGAGCGACGGAGCCGAGACTCCGCCGCGCACGGACTATTTCAGCTGCAGATGCTGCATGAAGAAGGGCAGAACCTTGGAATCGAACCGCTCGGCGATGCGGTTCGTGTGGTTGCCGTCATAGACCTCGAAGGAGTTGGGGACGCCAAAGCGGTCGAGCTGCTCGTGCATCACCGTGGCGTCCTTGGTGAGGCCGTCCTTGTCGCCGCCGTCCGAAGCGATGGCGACAAAGCTCTTCAGCTGCGGAATGTGGGCCGAGGTCATGACGATCGGGGAATTGGCGGCCCAGCGGTCGAGCACAGACTGGTCGACCGCCCCGTCCTTCAGGGGCATGTCGGCGTAGAACGGCGGGTTCTTGGGATTGGGCGACCAGGCGACCAGGGAGGCGACGCCGGCCTTGACGCCGAAGTTGCCGGTCGCGGCCTGATCGACGGTCAGCTGGGACATCTTCGTGGCGGACTCGGCGGTCTCCTTGCGGGCCGACATGCAGCAGGCGCTCATGGCATAGATGGCGTTCCACTTCTCCGGATGGTCCATGGCGACCTTCCAGACCCCATATCCGCCCATGGAGTGGCCGACGAGGCCCCGGCCCGAGCGCCGCGCGATCGTGCGGTAATGGCTGTCGATGTAGGCGGTGAGGTCGTTGGCGATGAAGCCTTCGAAGTCGCCAACGGTCGGCGAGTTCGAATACATGCTGCCGCCGAACTTGGTGTCGGTGTCGGGCAGGACGACGATGAACTCCTCGCCCTTCTTGGACGCGGCGAGCATGGTCTCTGGCGTGTGCATGAAGGCCGCGAACCAGTCGGCGGTGATGCCGAAGCCATGCATGAAATAGATCACGGGGTAGTGGCGCTTCGGCGACTTGGCGTAGCTCGGCGGCAGGACGACCACCACGTCGCGATCGACGGCCTCGCCCTCGACATTGCCCTCCAGGGACTTGCCATGGACCTTGATCATCTGGACCGGGGCGCCGGGGCCGGTGGCCTTGGGCGCGGGCCCGAAGCCGGGGATCGGCTTGGGGTCCAGCCCGGTCGCGGCCGGCTGAGCAGCGGCCATGCCGGCCGCGGAGATGAGGGCGAGCCCTGCGAGGGCGCCGACGACACGCTGGATCATCCCAGTCCTCCCTGAACTTTGACTCTTTCAACCATGGCTAACCGCTGCCGGGCGGGACGCCAATAGCCGGCCGAAGGCTGAAGCATGATTTCGCAATGAAGCGCCTTCCGAACCGAAGGCGACTCCCTTCGGCGGAACCATTCGGGACTCCAGCCCCTTCCGGATGCCGACAGCCCCGCTTGGAGCCCCAGACAATGCGCAACCGCGCCCTGATAATCTCGCTGGCGATCGCCGGCTTCGGCTTGACCGCCTGCAACAAGGACGCCCGACAGAGCCCGGCGGATCTGGTCACCGGCGCGCCCGCCGCGAGCCTTCCCCTGGCCGATGGCGCACCGCCCCCGGCCATCGCCGCTCCAGCGGTCTCGTCCCTGCCGGCCCAGCCGCCGGTTCGCTACGCCGCCGCGCCACAGCAGCAGCGCTATCGCTACATCGACCGCGCCTATTCGCTTGGCGAGGCGTTCGCTGACAGCCCCCCCGACTATGCCGTCGATTACCAGGGCGTGCGCCCTTGGGTCTGGCGCTCGAACGAGGGCCAGTACCGGGTGATCGAGCCGACGCCGGACGGGGATCGGACCTACTTTTTCGACGCGGGTTCGGATCAGCCCTTCCTGATCCGCGATCCGCAGTACGCCTACGGCTACGACCAGGGCGGACTGGTCGTGATCTATGACTCAGACGGCCGGCTGGCCCGCTACGACGCCTATGCGGCGGATCGCGCAGCGCGCTATCTGGCCCGCGCCCGGGCGCTCTACAACGCCGCAGTGCACCAGCAACGCCAGGCGGCCTACGCCGAGGCCTGGCGCGAACGGCGCGCTCAGGTCATCGCCCAGCAGCAGGCCTGGCAGGCCGACCAGTCGCGCGAGGCCGGATGGCGAGACTGGCGCGACCAGGACCAGCGAAAAGATACGGCCGCCTGGGATCGGGAGCGGACGATGCGCGTCGCCTACGCGGCCCGCGCCACGCCGGCGATCGGCGCCGCGCCTCGGCAGAGCAGCATGGGGCCGCCGCCGCCCGCTCCTCCCGGCGGATATCCGTGGCAGCACCCGGCCCAGGCTCAGGCGCAGGCGGAGCAACGGGTCGCAGACGCCCGAAAGACGCTGTCGGACGCTGCGCGGCGCGCACAGGCCGGCGAGCCCCCACAGCAGGCCGAAGCTGGCGCCGATCGAGCCGCGCGCCAGGCGCAGGTCGACGCCAGCCAGCAAGACCGCCAGCGGGCGGATGCTGCGCGCCAGGCGCGCCAGGTCCAGCTCGCCCAGCAGCAGGCGGCCGGTCGGCAGGCCAAAGCCGATCGCGACGCCCATCAGGCGCAGCTCGCCCAGCAGGCCGCGGCGGCCCGAAACGCGCAGCAGGTCCAGGCCAAAACGGAGCGCCAGGCCCAATCCGACGGCGCCCGTAAGGCGCGGCAACAGGCCGACGCCGCCCACACCGCCGAGCACGCCAAGGCCGAGGCCGCGCGTCAAAACCGATCCCAACAGGAGGACGCCGCGCACGCAGCCCGGCAGTCTCAAGCCGCCGATACGGCGGCGGCAAAACAGCAGGCGCAGGCCGACCGCGACGCACATCATGCCCAGGGCGAGCCCCAGCATCAGGCTCGCGCGCAGCAGGCTCAACACGCTCAGGCAGCGCACCCGGACGGGGCCAAGGGCGCGGGCGACGCCGCCGGCCACAAGCCCAGGAAGAAGGACAAGCCTCACGCCGACTAGCGGCGCGCCTCGGCGTCATCCGGCGGCCGGAGCCCCGGACAGGCCGCCGTTGGCGCGGCCGCCCGCGCCCGTCCTGCCACGGACAAGCCTCCAGACGTCCGCCGCCGCCTTGAACGCAATCACCAGCAGGGTGATGGTGATGCCGACCTGCATGCCCCGGTCGAAACCGTGGCGCATCTG
>CAZTMF010000478.1:0-3071 GCA_964614675.1 uncultured Caulobacteraceae bacterium
TGGGCGGGTGCGGTTCGGCCGTGCTGGCGGCGGCGGACCCGCAGGTCGGGATCGGCTTCGTCGGCGTGGCCTTCGCCTTTGGCCTGACGGTGCTGACCATGGCCTACGCCATCGGCCATGTCTCGGGATGCCACCTGAACCCGGCCGTCTCGGTGGGGCTGTGGACCGGCGGACGGTTCAGCCTGAAGGACCTGCCGGGCTATGTGGCCGCCCAGGTGCTGGGCGCGGTCGCGGGCGCGGGCGTCCTCTATGTGATCGCCAGCGGTCATGCCGGCTTCGACGTCCACGCCGGCTTCGCCAGCAACGGTTATGGCGAGCATTCGCCGGGCGGATATTCGCTGGCGGCGGCCCTGGTCTGCGAAGGGGTGATGACCTTCGCCTTCCTGTTCGTGATCCTGGGCTCGACCCACGGCAGCGCGCCGAAAGGCTTCGCGCCGATCGCCATCGGCCTGTGCCTGACCCTGATCCACCTGATCAGCATCCCGGTCACCAACACCTCGGTGAACCCCGCCCGCAGCACGGGACCCGCCCTGTTCGCCGGCGGCTGGGCGCTGCAGCAGCTGTGGCTGTTTTGGCTGGCGCCGCTGGTGGGCGCGGCCGCGGCCGGCGTCGTCTACCGCTGGGTGGGCGGCGCCGAACCCAGGCCGGTGGAAGTGTCGGGCCAGGACTGACGCCTGCGAACGACTCCTCGCCCCGTCAGATCTGCATCTGCATGACCTGCTGATAGGCCGAGATCACCTGGTCGCGGACGGCCATGACCGTCTGCAGCGAGGTCTCGGCCGAGGAGATGGCGGTCACCACGTTCACCAGGTCGGTCTTGCCCTGGACGCCCGCGACGATCTGGGATTCCGCCTGGCGCGACTGATGGATGGTGTCGGAGAGGACGTTGTTCAGCACCTCCCCGAAGTTCGGCGCGCCCATGGCGTTGGCGGCCGCCGCCCCCTCCGGCGATCCGGGCGCTCCCGGAGCCTGCGCCTGGGCGGCCGCGTAGGCCTTGGCGGCGATCAGGGGTGTGATCACGGATCAGCCTCCTACTGCTTTAGGAGATCGAGCGTGCGCATCTGCATGGCGCGCGCTGAATCGATCACGTTCAGATTGGCCTCGTAGGCCCTCTGGGCCTCGCGCATGTCCAGCGCCTCGACCAGGGGATCGACGTTGGGCAGCTTGACGTAGCCGTTCTTGTCGGCGGCCGGGTTGCCGGGCTGGTACTCGAGCTTGAACTCGCTCTGGTCGGTGACGACCTGGGACAGCTTCACACCCTCGGCGCCGCCATCCACGTTGCTGGGCTCGAAGACCACCGCGCGGCGGCGGTAGGGATCGCCGGTGGAGGTCTTGGCCGTGGAGTCGGCGTTGGCGATATTCTCGGCGATCACCCGCATGCGCTGCTGCTGGGCCTTCAGGCCCGAAGCGGCGACGGCCAGTATGCCTGAAGCGGGGTTTGTGGCGTCGGCCATGGGGCGTCTCCTTGCTTACTTGCCGGGGGGCCGGGCGGCCATCTGCAGCAGGCTCATGGCCTTCTGGTAGAATCCGACCGCCGCCTCGTAGTCCATCCGCGCCTGGCTCATCTTGGCCATCTCGTCCTCCAGCTCGACCTTGTTGCCGCTGAGCGTGCCTTCGGAGTCCGGCGCGTCGACCATCTTCCATTGGATCTGCGACTGGAGGTTCGACGCCGACATGTGGCCGGGCTCGGTCATGGCCGGCTGGATCAGGCCGGCCGAAGGCCCCGAAGCGCCGAGCGCCTGGGAGACGTTGAAGGCCTGCAGGTCCTTGGGCGCATAGCCGGAGGTGTCGGCGTTCGCGACGTTCTGCGAGATCAGCTGCTCGCGCGCATTGACATAGCCAAGCCGCGATTTCAGCATGGAAAACAATGGGATGGCGTTGATGTCCATGGCCGTGCGCCTGCCGGATCTATTGCCGGACGGTGAACGAAGACGGTTAACGCCATCTTTAGAGCGGGCGGTTTATGGTTAAGCGGGTGTTAACACCCGCAGGCTGACGGTGCGGCCTAGCCCGCCGAATCGCAGTCGTTCATGTCCCTCTTCGACATCATCCGCATGTTGGCCGCCCTGGCCGTGACCCTGGGGCTCGGCGGCGTGGCCGTGGTGCTTGCGCGCCGCTTCGCGCCCCTCGAAGTGCTGCGGATCAAGCCCGCGGGGGAGCGGCGCCTGGCCCTGGTGGAGAGCCTGATGCTCGATCCCCAGAGGCGGCTGGTGCTGGTCCGCTGCGACGGGCGCGAGCATCTGCTGCTGCTGGGCGAAGGCCGCCTGCTCGCCGAGGCGGACGGCGCCGGCAAGGGACGGGCGGGCTGATGGCGCGGGCATTGGACATCCTGCGCCAGATCGTGCGGCCGCCGGGCCCGGCCGACCTTAAGCGTGCGGCGATCATCTCCGCCCTCTCGACCCTGGCGGCCCTGGTGTTCCCTGCCCTGGCGCTGGCCCAGGCCGCGGCGGCGGGCGGCGGAGCGGCGGCGATCAACATCAACCTGGGCTCGGGAGCGGGGCTGACCGACCGGGTGGTTCAGCTCGTCGGCCTGATGACGGTGCTGTCGCTGGCGCCGTCGATCGTGATCATGACCACATCCTTCGTGCGGATCACGGTGGTGCTGTCCCTGCTGCGAACGGCGATCGGCCTGCAGCAGAGCCCGCCCAACGCCGTGCTGGTCAGCCTGTCGCTGTTCCTCACCGCCCTGATCATGGCCCCGACCTTCCAGGCCTCCTACCAGGCGGGGATCAAGCCGCTGCTCGACCACAAGATGGAGCTGCCCCAGGCGTTCACGGCCACGGCTCAGCCGGTGAAGCTGTTCATGCTGGGCCAGGTGAACCGCGACGACCTCGGCCTCTTCATCCAGCTGTCCAAGACGCCCAAGCCCAAGACCGAGGCCGCGCTGCCGCTGCAGGTGGTCGCCCCGGCCTTCATGATCTCGGAGCTGAAGCGGGCCTTCGAGATCGGCTTTCTGCTGTTCGTGCCGTTCCTGGTCATCGACCTGGTGGTGGCCAGCGTGCTGATGAGCATGGGCATGATGATGCTGCCGCCGGTGGTGGTCAGCCTGCCGTTCAAGCTGATCTTCTTCG
>CAZTMF010000479.1:0-3061 GCA_964614675.1 uncultured Caulobacteraceae bacterium
GCGTCCTGCCCTTCTTCGGCGTCCTGGCCCTCAGCGCCGTCCTGGTCTCGGCCGCGGCCTTCGTCATCGACCGCCATGTGCCGCCGGCGCGCGTTATCCCTTCGGCATGAAGTCGATCCCCAACATCCTGACCCTCGGCCGGCTGGCGCTGACCCTCGTGGTGCTCCTGTGCCTGGTCGCGGCGGCGGGAGGGGTTCCGGGCGGCGCCCCGGACGAGGCGACCAAGGCGGCGCTCCGGCTCTGGGCCTCCGTCGCCTTCGTCGTCGCCGCGGTGACCGACTTCTTCGATGGCTGGCTCGCCCGCCGCTGGAACGTGGTCAGCCTGCTGGGCGCCATCCTCGACCCCATCGCCGACAAGGTGCTGATCGCCGGCGCCATCGTCGGCCTGGTCGCCACCGGCGATGTGGGAGTCGCCCTCCCGGGCGGCCTGATCCTGTTCCGCGAGTTCGCGGTCTCGGCGCTGCGCGAGACCCTGGCCCCCAGGGGCCTGCGCCTGCCGGTGACGACCCTGGCCAAGTGGAAGACCACCGTCCAGCTGATCGCCCTGGCGGCGCTGCTGTTCATCCCGGTCTGGTCTGAGTGGGGCCTGCCCTGCGCCCCCGGAACCCAGGCCGCCGCCGCGACCGGCGCCCACCTGCTGCTCTGGCTCGCCGCCGCCATCACCGTCTGGACCGGGATCGAATACGCCCTGTCCGCGCGGAGGGCGCTCAAGACTTAGACCCCTCCCCCTCGAGTGGGGAGGGGCAGGGGAGGGGGCCCGCGCCGAGATTTCAGCTTCGACCACGATGCCGCGGCACGGCTTTCGACGTTGAAGCGCCGCGCGGCCCCCCTCCCTCGATCCCTCTCCCTCGAGTGGGGAGGGAAGTCTCACAGCAGGCCCGCCCAGGCCTTGACCTTCGGGTCGGAGCTGGCCGCCGCGAGTTCCCTCACCAATCCCTGCTCCTCAGCCGTGAACGCCGCCCCGTCCGCAGTCCCATGGATCACGCCCTCGCGGGCGATCAGCGCCTCGGCGTCGGGCAGGGCATCCGTCCCGGTCAGCCGGAACGACGCCGCCGTCAGCGGCCCGAACAGCAGGGCCCTCGCGATCCCCGGCCAGTCGCTCGGATCCGGCTCCACCCCGGCCAGGCGGGCGAACCTCAGCGCCACCGCGTGCATCGGCTGGATCAGGGGCCCCGAGCGCGCCCGGCGGTACTCGGCCAGCCCCTCGGCCATGTGCTCGGCGCTTGGCGCAGGACACGCCCCGCCCCAGGCGTAGGCGAGCCAGCGGGCCTGCAGCTCCAGCACCGGGAAATAGGGGCCGGTCTGGGGGATCATGCCCAGGAAGGCCAGGCCCTCCAGCTGCGGATGGAAGGTGAAGTCGGCAAGGTCGATGTGCTGGCCGTCCATGTCCAGCACCTGGCGGATCTCGTCGGAGAGGAAGGGGATGCGCAGCTCGAAGCCCGTGCCCCAGACGAGGGCGTCGAAGCGCCCGGCCGTCCCGTCGGCGAAGGCGATCCGGTCGCCGTCGATCCGCGTCATGAACGGCCGCGCCGCGATGCGGCCCTCGGCCAGGAGGCCCAGGAAGTACTGGCTGAGCGCCGCCCCGGCCTCGCGCGGATCGTCGGCCGGGGCCGGCGCGCCGTGGCGGGCGGGATCGCCGCCGTGCCTGAGGAGCCAGGCTTTCAGCCGCCTGGCCAGCTCGTCCGCGGGCAGGGTCTCGCCGGCGTTGGCGCCATAGCGGCTGAAGCGGCTGTCGATGGGCACGCCGCCCGAGATCTTAGGGACGACATAACGCTGGCGTCGGCAGGCTATGGTGACGTCAGCGCCGGACATGGCCATGTCGCAGGCGACCTCCAGGGCGCTGATCGCCCCGCCGGCGACCGCCACCCGCCGGCCGCGAAAAACCTCGGGCCCGGCGTAATCGAAGGTATGGACGACCTCGCCGGTGAAGCTTTCCAGTCCCGGGACCTCGGGGGCGTAGGGCGTGTTGAAGCGTCCGCTGGCCACGACCACGCGGGGAAAGACCTGCTCGCGCGCCTGGCCGGCTTCGCGCCAGGCGAGACGCCAGCCGCCAGGGGCGCGCTCCAGCCGCTCGACGGTCGCTCGGGTCCGCAGCCGCTGGTCGATCCCGAACCTGGCGGCATAGGCCTCGAGGTGAGCCAGGACCTCGCGGTTGTGCGGGAAGACGGCCGTCCCGGGCGGATAGTCGAGGTCGCTGAAGCGCGTGACGAGGCGGCTGGTGTTGGTCCGCATGTCGGGCCAGACGCCGCTCAGGGGATTGTCGTGGCGCCACTGGCCGCCCGGACCGTCGGCCGCCTCCAGCAGCACCGGCTCGAAGCCCTGGGCGAGCAGCCAGCGCGCGGCCGCGAGGCCGGCGGGGCCGGCGCCGACGATGGCGACCTCGCGGCTCACTTCTTCGCCGAGCCCTCCGCATAGGGGACCGCCACGCTCTGGCGGACCAGGCCGTGGGTCGCGTCGTTCATGCCGATGATCAGGAACTGCACCGCCATGGCGCAGAGGATCAGGCCGGCCAGCCGCACGGTGATGGTCATGCCGATGCGTCCCAGCGCCCGGGAGATGATCGGCGTCAGGGCGAAGGTGACGAAGGTCGAAAGGGCGACCGCGCTCATGGCGACGAGGCCCGCGACGGACGCTTGCCACCCGATCGCCTTGGCCTCGCCGGCATAGATGATGGTCGCCGAGATGGCGCCCGGCCCGATCAGCAGCGGCATGGCGAAGGGCACCACCATCCGCTCGAAGCGGCGGCGGGCGTAGCCGCGGGCGTCGATCGCCTCGTGCTCGTCGGAGGGATCGGAGAAAGCGGCGGTCAAGGCTCCGCGCGACATGTCGAGGCCCAGCAGCAGGAGCAGGATGCCGCCGGCGATGCGGAACGCCGGCAGGGAGATGCCGAAGAACCTCAGGAGGCCGAGGCCGGTGAAATAGAAGAAGGCCAGGAAGCCCAGTGAGAACAGAGAGATGTAGAGCGCCACCCAGCGCCGGCCGGCGGGGGAGGCCTTGGAGGTCGCAGCGGCGAACACCGGCACGTTCCCGATCGGATCGATCAGGGCGAACATCGCCACGA
>CAZTMF010000480.1:0-3047 GCA_964614675.1 uncultured Caulobacteraceae bacterium
CCCGGGCCCATGAGATGTTGGCCGCCTCGTCGAAGCGGGCCTTGATCTCGACCAGCGCCGTCACGCTCTTCCCATTCTCGGCCGCCGCGATCAGGGCCGCGACGATCGGACTGTCCTTGGAGGTGCGGTAGAGGGTCTGCTTGATCGCCAGCACGTTAGGATCGATGGCGGCCTGTCGCAGGAACTGGACCACCACGTCGAAGCTCTCGAACGGGTGATGGACCAGGATGTCCTTCTCGCGGATCGCCGAGAAGCAGTCGCCGCCGTGGTCGCGGACACGCTCGGGGAAGCGCGGCTCGAACAGCTTGAACTTCAGGTCCGGGCGGTCGGACGGGATCAGCTGGCCGAACTGGGCGAGGCCCAGCACGCCATCCACCACGATCACGTCCTGGGGCTCGGCCCCCAGGCTCTCGACGATGAAGTCCCTGAGGTCGCTCGGCATGGCGGCCTCGATCTTGACCCGCGCCACCAGCCCGAGGCGGCGCTGCTTGAGCAGGGCCTCGTATTCGCGCACGAGGTCTTCGGCCTCCTCTTCGATTTCGATGTCCGAATCCCGGATCAGGCGGAACATCCCCTTTGCCTGGACCTCGCAACCGGGGAACAGCCGGTTCAGGAATAGCGAGACCAGGGCCTCGAGCGACAGGAACCTGCGCTGGATCGGCGGCGAACGCTCGGACTCCACGCCCGGCAACTCCCAGAAGCGCTGGGCCTGGGCGGGCATGGGCACCAGGGCGTGTATTTGACGATTGTCGGCCAGCCGCTTCAGCTCCAGCGCCATGCAGAAGCCAAGGTTCGGGATGAAGGGGAAGGGGTGGGCCGGGTCGATGGCCAGGGGCGTCAGGATCGGGAACAGCTGGGTCAGGAACACCTGCTCCAGCCACTGCCGCTCGCCGTCGCCGACATCGGCGGCGTCAAGGACGCAGAGCCCCTCCTCGGCAAGCTCGGACCGGATCTCCCGCCACAGCCTCTGCTGTACGGCCATCAGGTCGGCGGCGGCGGCGTTGACCCGCTGCAACTGCTCGCCCGGCGTCAGGCCGTCCTGGCTGAGCACGCGCACGCCCTCGCGGACCTGGCCCTTAAGGCCGGCCACGCGGACCATGTAGAACTCATCCAGGTTGTTGGCCGAGATCGACAGGAACCTCAGCCGCTCGAGCAGCGGGTGACGGGTATTGTCGCTTTCCTCCAGCACCCGCTCGTTGAAGGCCAGCCAGGAAAGCTCGCGGTTGAAGAACCGCGCTGGCGACTTCATCAGCGCCGATTCCAACACCAGGGGCTTGGAGGCAGCGGCTGAAGGGGGGGCGGTTCGGCGGCGCACAGGCGCACGGCGGACGGCGGCTTCGCTCATCTTTTCCTTCGGCTCAGGCTCATCAGCCGTTGTCCTCCGAACTGTCGGGGCTCGCAAGTCTAGTCGCGAATAGATCTTGGGTTTGGTCGCCTTCTTCAAGGATTTGACGCGCCAGCGCCCGCGAAACTGACCGTTGTTCCGCGTCGGACGCATCGTCCAACCTCTCCACCAACGCCAAAGCTACAGGAACAGACCTTTCCATCCTGCGAATGAGGTAGGGGAAGATGTCATCGGACGGCCGAATATGCCGTTCACGGAAGAATTTCTGCAGTACGCCCTCGAGCAATTCGTCGTCCGGCGGGCCAAGCTCGGCGACGTGCAGGGCGTTCAGCCGCGACCGCAGGTCCGGCAGGCTGGTGGGCCAGGTCGCGGGCGCCGCGCGGGCGGTCAGCAAGAGGCTCCCGCCCGGCTGGGCGGCCATGTTGATCAGGTGGAACAGGGTCTCTGGATCGGACCGGTCGGCGTGTTCCATCAGGACCGGCCGGCCGGCTAGGTCCCGGAAGTCCGACGGCGGGGCCGTCGGCTCCACCTCGACCGCGCGGGTCTCGGCGAGCCAGGCCTGGGCCAGATGGGTCTTGCCCGAACCTTCCTGACCCACCAGGGCGAGGACGCCGCCGTGCCATGTGGGCCAGGCGTCCAGCGCACGCACCGCCTCGGCGTTGGAGGCGGAGACGATGAAGGTCTCGCGCCGGTGGCTGGCCCGGGCCGCGAGCTGAAGTCGAAGCTGTCGATTCACTCTCTGACGCCTGACTGTCGCCCCCAGGGTTCCCTAGCAAACCCGCGCCGTGAGGTCGAACCATCCGGCTCGCATGCCCGCGTCGCCGCGACTATACCCAGGCCGAGCTATGCCCGACGCCGCAACCGCCCGCCATCCGCGCCCGACGATCAAGGCCGGCCTCAGGATCGCCGGGTGGGCGGTACTGGCGCTGACGTTGATCGCCGCCTTCGTCTTCCGCGACCAGCTGCTGCGGGCTTCGCTGGATCCCCGTCAGCCGTTCCAGACCTATCGCCCGCCGCCTGCGCCCGACTACGCGAGCCGCTCCGGCTGGGCGCTGCTTCCTGCAGACGCGGCGCGGCCGACCGCCCAGGACGGTCCGGCGGACGTCTTTTTCATCCACCCGACCACCTACAACGGCGGCGAACAGTGGAACGGACCGGTCGCCTATCAACGGGCCGCCCGCCAGCTCGCGGGCGTCATGCTGCCCAACTACGCCGGGCCGTTCGCCTCGGCGGGGCGGACGTTCGCGCCGCGCTATCGCCAGGCCAGCGTCTACGCCATGGCCTCGCTCAGGGAAGACGCCCTGGACGCCCGCCGCTTCGCCTATCGCGACGTGAAGGCCGCCTTCGACCTCTATGTCGCCAGGTACAACCAGGGCCGGCCGTTCATCCTGGCCGGGGTGGAGCAGGGGGGGTCGCTCGCCGCGCTGTTGCTCAGGGACGAGATCGCCCGCAATCCATCGCTGCTGGGCCGCCTGGCCGGCGCCTATTTCATCCAGACCATCGTCCCGGCCGATGAGTACGGGGCCGGCGCCCCCGTTCCCGCCTGCGGCGCTCTAAGCCAGGCGCGCTGCGTCGTGGCCTATATGCAGGTGACCGAAGGCCGGATGGGGACTGCTCGCCGCATCATCGGACGCGGCCTGGCCTGGAACGGCGCGGGCGAGCTCGCGTCCCTCGGCGAGCGAACCCCGCTTTGCGTCAATCC
>CAZTMF010000481.1:0-3042 GCA_964614675.1 uncultured Caulobacteraceae bacterium
CCGAGGCCGCTCAGGGTGTCGTTGCCGGCGCGGCCGTTGATGGTGTCGTCGCCCGCGCCGCCGGTCAGGGTGTCCGGGCCGCCCGTGCCGTTGAGGTTCAGGCCACCGCCGCCGCCGCCGCCACCGAGGCTGGAGACCAGTACGGTCTGGTCGGCGAAGTGCAGGCTCTCGACATTGGTCAGGGTGTGGGTGCTGCCGCCGCCCGTCACCGTCACCACGCCGCCGCTGAGTCCGGCGGCGAAGCTGGCGTAATTGCCGGAGAAGTTGACGGTGTCGTTCCCGGCCCCGCCGTCGATGGTGTCGTTCCCGGTCCCGGTGACCAGGGTGTCGTCGCCGGTCCCGCCGACGAGCGTGTCGCCGCCGGCGCGGGCGGTCAGGGTCTCGGCCGTGCTTCCCAGCACCATCTGCCGGTCGGAGAACCTGAGCATCTCGACGTTGGTCAAGCTGTCGGTCCCGTCGGGTCCGCTGACCGTCGTCGTCGCGCCAGGCGTGATCGTGTAGCTGGCGTAGGGGGCCGAGAAGACCGCCGTGTCGTTGCCGGTATCGCCAAGGATGGTGTCGTTGCCGGAGCCCGAGACCAACACGTCGTCGCCGGCGTTGCCCTCGATCCTCTCGCCGCCGGGGCCTGCGGTCAGGGTGTCGTTGTAGATCGAGCCGACGACGCTCTCGATGCTGATCAGGGTGTCGGTTCCGCCGCCGCCCGTGTTCTGGGGCCCCGACAGGTTCAGGTTCACTGTCACGCCGGAGGTGGCGCCGGCGTAGCTCGCCTCGTCGAAGCCCCCACCTCCGTCGAGGGTGTCGGTGCCCGCACGGGAGAACAGGAAGTCGTTGCCGCCCATGCCCTGAAGCGTCGAGCCCGAGGGGTTCGCCACCAGGGTGTCGGAGTAGGCCGAGCCGATCACGTTCTCGACGTTGGTGATGGTGTCGATGCCGGCTCCGGCGGCGGTGTTGTCTTGCGCGCCCGAATACTCGAGGCTCACGGTCACGCCCGAGGTCGCGCCCGCATAGCTGACGGTATCGGAGCCCGCGCCCCCATCGATAGTGTCGTTCCCGGCTCCAGAGACGAGGGTGTCGTTCCCGCCCAGGCCCTGCAGCACCGAGCCCGCGGCCGCGGCCGTCAGGGTATCGTCGTGGTTGGAGCCGGTCAGGCTCTCGATGCCGATCAGGGTATCGGTCCCGGCCCCACCGGTGTTCTGGGCGGTGGCGAGTTGCAGGTTCACCGTCACGCCGGAGGGCGCATCGAGGTAGGTGGCGGTGTCGATCCCTGGCCCGCCGTTCAGGGTGTCGTTCCCGGGCCCGCCGTCGAGGGTGTCGTTGTCGGCGCCGCCGAGCAGGGTGTCGTTGCCGCCGAGGCCGCTCAGGGTGTCACTGCCGGCGCGGCCATTGATGGTATCGTCGCCCGCACCGCCGGTCAGGGTGTCGGGGCCGCCCGTGCCGTTGATCGTCTGGCCGCCGCCGAGGCTGGAGACCAATACGGTCTGGTCGGCGAAGTGCAGGCTCTCGACATTGGTCAGGGTGTAGGTGCTGCCCCCGCCCGTCACCGTCACCACGCCCGAGTTCAGGCCGACGGTGTAGGTGGCGTAATTGCCCGAGAAGTTGACGGTGTCGTTCCCGGCCCCGCCGTCGATGGTGTCGTTGCCCGTGCCGGTGATCAGGGTGTCGTCGCCCGCGCCGCCCACCAGCGTGTCGCCGCCGATGTGAGCGGTCAGGGTCTGTCCGGTGTCGCTGATCACCCGCTGCTGGTCCTCGAACACAAGGATCTCGACGTTGGTGATGTTCGCCGTGCCGTATATGCCAACCACTGTTGTGGTCGCGCCGGAATGGGTGATCGTGGAGCCGACGTAGGTCTCGCTCAGAGCGACGGTGTCGACGCCCGTTCCGCCGTCGATGGTGTCTGTCCCCTCTCCCGCATTGAAGAAGTCGTTTCCGTCTCCGCCGTTCAGGGTGTCGTTCCCGGCGATACCTTCCAGGACGTCGTTGCCGGCCCCGCCGTTCAGGACATCGTTTCCGGCTCCCCCGATTAGGTAGTCGCTTCCAGCGCCGCCGGTGACATTCAATCGCCCCCCGCTCGATAGCGAGCCGTAGAAGTTGATGCCGCTGATATAGAGATGGTCAGATGCGCCCAGGGCCGAGCCGTTGATCGTGAGGGTGGCGCCGGGCGCGACGTTTTGATCGACAAAGTTCAGGCCGTAGCTCGATCCGGCCGCAAGGTTAATCTGCTCGACATTGACCAGAGCCGAGGCGTTGAGCATGAGGCCCACGCCATAGGTCCCGATCTGGAAGTAGACGTTCGTGCCCCCGCCATCGAGGTTCAGGGTATCGGTCCCCGCGCCCCCATCGACGATGTCGCCCGGCTGGAACTTCGCTCCCAAATTAAAGGTGTCGTTGCCGTTGTCGCCAAACACGCGCGAGCCGGGCCCGCTGTTCTGCATATTGAAGGCGTCATTGCCGGCGCCCCCGGCGAAGGTGTCGCCGCCCGAGCCGGTCGCGGAGTTGGACGTGAAGGTGTCGTTTCCGGCGAAGATCTCGGCGAGCAGGGCGGGCGCCGCATTCAGGTCGCCGTTGTGAGCGGCCGTCACGTCGGCCCAGACGTCCGCGATGGGCACCGACATGCCGGTGAAGGTGGACTCCACCACCCCTCCGACCGTGAACGTCATCTTGGTTACGGTGCCGGCATGCGGCACGCCGTTGCCGTCGAAGCTGCTGAACCCTGTTCCGTTGATCGTCAGGCTGTTGCCCACGCCGAGGCTGAAGACCAGCTTGGTGGCGGTGTGGGTGGTGGGGACTTGGCTGTAGAGCGCGGCCAGCCGGGCCATCGCCTTCGTCGGATCCAGCGAAAGGACGTCCGCGCCACCGTCGGGTCCGCCAACAACCGCTACCATCGTACTCCCCCAAGCCGACAGGCAGCCCGATACTGGAAGTTGT
Source organism: uncultured Caulobacteraceae bacterium (assembly GCA_964614675.1). Classification (GTDB taxonomy): domain Bacteria; phylum Pseudomonadota; class Alphaproteobacteria; order Caulobacterales; family Caulobacteraceae; genus JANWHQ01. The sequence goes on from CAZTMF010000481.1 coordinate 2,926, forward strand.
TATTGCCCCGTCAACACAATCTGCGAAACGGTCTCGCGCGACAAGCGCATTGGCCGGATCACAGCACGAAGTCCGCGGCGACGAGCGCATGGTTGCCGCTGACCCAGATCTCGGCGC
>CAZTMF010000482.1:0-3022 GCA_964614675.1 uncultured Caulobacteraceae bacterium
CAAAGCCCGGTTCGCCCCGCTCGGTGACGTGGACGAAAGGACCGCCCTTCCCTCCGCGCATGTACAGCGGCCCGCCCTCAGGCTGAGCGCCCGCGTCAGCCATTCCGAAATCCAGGAGGAAGCGGTGCATGAGGTCGAGGTCCGGGGCCCGGAAGCGCACGAACGCGACATCGACGGCCTTGGTTATGCTCATTTGCATCGTTCCTTCAGCGATCCTCGCGCGGCGTCCAGACCATCCTCAGCCGCGGTCAGGCCCGTAGTCCAGTCGGTCTATTTTTGGACTATACAGTCAGCATTGGACGAGCTAGTCAACGCCGAAGTCGGGCGGACGTCCCGCATCGTCGGCAGGGATCCAGACAGTCAGGACATGCGATGAAACTTGCGCGCTTCAGCCATGGCGGCGTCACTTCGATCGGCAAGATCGTGGGCGATCGGGTCATCGACCTCACGCCCGTCCTGGAGGGCCAAGGCGACTCCATGCGCAGTCTGCTTGCCGATCTCGACACGCTCAGGCCCTGGATCGAGGGCGCCGAGACGCCCGCCTTGCCGCTATCGGAAGTCCGTCTCCTGGCGCCGATCCACGATCCGCAGAAGTTCCTGGCCATCGGGATGAACTACCAGGCTCACGCTGATGAGGCCGCGGCGGCCGGCGTCCCCACTCCCAAGAGCCAGCTGTGGTTCAACAAGCAGGTCAGCTGTATCAACGGACCGTTCGACGATGTCGTGGCGCCCAAGGCGTCGGACCAGGTGGACTACGAAGCTGAGCTTGCCTTCGTCATCGGCACGCGGTGCCGGCATGTCAGCCGCGCTGACGCCCGCAATGTCATCGCCGGCTATCTCGTATGCAATGACGTGACCGCGCGCGACTGGCAGTTCAGGTCGCCGACCTACACACTCGGCAAGTCGTTCGACACTCACGGGCCGATCGGGCCCTGGATCACCACCGACGACGAAGTCGCCGATCCCATGGCGCTCGAGATGACCCTGACCGTCAACGGCGAGGAGCGCCAGCGCACCTCCACCAGCGACATGATCTACGACATCTACGCCCAGATCGAATACCTCTCGACCGTCATGACCCTGGAACCCGGGGACCTGATCTCCACGGGCACCCCTTCGGGCGTCGGCATAGCCCTCGGCAAGTTCCTCAAGCCCGGTGACGTGGTCCGCGTCGACATCAGCCAGCTCGGCCACATCGAGAACCGCATCGTCGCCGAGCGCTGATCGCTACGACCGGTCGAGCGCCTATGCGTCGATCCCTTGCAGTTGCACCTTTTGCCTGAACTGCGATGGCGAGCAGCCCTCCCGCTGGGCGAAGAAGCGCGTGAAGTACGCCGGGTCGGAGAAGCCCAGGGAGAAGCCCACCCCCTGAACGGACATGGAGCTGTAGATGAGGCCCCGCTTGGCTTCGGCGAGAATACGGTCGTGGACGATCTGAAGCGGAGACCGGCCCGCAGCCGAGCGACAACTTCTGTTCAGCTGGTCCAGGCTTACGCCGAGCGCCCGGGCATATTGCTGGACCGACCATCCCTCCGGCGCGCGACTGTTCACCAGCGCCTTGAATCTGGCCGTTAGGACCCGGGAGGGGGACGCGGTCGTCGAGCTGGTCTGCGCCATGCGTCGCGCGGTGGCGACGAGAACAAGCTCCAGACACGCAGAGGTCGCTCGAAGCTTGCCCTGGTCGCGCCACGGCAGTTCGGCGTGGAGGAACTCGAGGGCCGAGCACAGCAACGCCTCGTCGCGAGCGCCCGCCAAGGACCAGGCCAACGCCTGATCCGGGTAGGGTAACGGTTCGGAGCCGCGTTCGACGCAGTCGGCGAGGAAGCGGTCGGCGACGGTCAAGACGAAGCCAGCTGCGCCGGGATCGAACCTGAAGCCGTGCACGACCGCCGGGGGAACCACCACCAAGCACGGCGCGGTCAGGAGCTCCAGCCGACCTTCGGTGTCGAGCCGCCCCGTCCCCTCGGACAGCAGCAGGAACTGGTGCAGGTTTGGGTGGCGGTGTGGGCGGATCTCCCAATTATGCAAGCTTGCACGTTTACGGATGGTCTCGATATGCACAAAGTCGGCGACGACCTCAGGCTCTGAGCTGTCGTCTCCGTAGAGGAAAAAGGCTGGGATCTCCTGATCCACCGGGAGTTTTCCGATCATGGTCACGACGTTCCGAGGGCGACGCAGTTTGCGGCAAAAGTGCAAGAAACGTCATGAAATGTCTATGGCTGGAACATCGCCCTGAAGCGTAAAGCAGCGAGAGTTTGGGAGGACGCAATGCGAACCCAGGTCGTTATCGTCGGTGGCGGGCCGGCCGGTCTGCTCCTGTCGCAATTGCTTCATACCGCCGGCATCGACAGCGTGGTGCTGGAGCGACGCGCGCGGGACTATGTCGAGGCTCGGATCCGGGCGGGCGTGCTTGAACAGGTCGCCGTCGACCTCCTGGAGCAGGCCGGCGCCGGCGCGCGGATGCGCCGTGAAGGCTTGCCGCATGGAGGCGTGAACCTGGCCTCCGACGGAGACTCGTTCCGCATCGATTTCGAGGCTCTCGTGGGCAAGTCGGTCATGGTCTACGGCCAGACCGAGCTCACCAAGGACCTCAACGACCTGCTCGCCGAGCGCAATCAACCGATCTTCGAGGCCCAGGACGTCGCCTTGCATGACGTTGAAGGCCCCACGCCCTACGTCACCTACCTCAAGGACGGCCGTCGCGAGCGGATCGATTGCGACTTCATCGCCGGCTGCGACGGCTACCACGGCGTCGCGCGCAAGAGCATCCCGGCCGAGACCGACCAGGCCTTCGAACGGGTCTATCCGTTCGGCTGGCTCGGGATCCTGGCCGACGTGCCGCCCTGCGACCATGAGCTGATCTACTCGAACCACGAGCGCGGCTTCGCCTTAGCCTCGATGCGCTCGATGACCCGCAGCCGCTACTACATCCAGGTCTCGCTCGATGAGAAGCTGGAGGACTGGCCCGACGAGCGGATCTGGGACGAACTGGCCTTGCGCCTCGGACCCAAGGCGGCGGCGA
>CAZTMF010000483.1:0-3007 GCA_964614675.1 uncultured Caulobacteraceae bacterium
CGAGCTGGCCCGGGCCAAGAAGCCGCTGATCGATGATCTGGAGAAGTAGCGCGCGTCCAACGAGTACTGGCTCGAGCAGCTCTCGGGCGCCTACGAGGAGCCTCGCCGATTCGACGCCATCCGCGGTGTGATCAACAGCCTGCAGTCGGTGGACGCCGCCCAGATCAAGGAGGCCGCCCAGCTCTATCTGCACGACGACGCAGAGTTCAAGCTGCAGATCGTGCCAGGCGCAGGCGCCGCGGCCGCGCCGTCGTGAGCCATGGAGCCGCGGGGAGGGCCTAGTGCACCACCCCGCCGACGCCGCCGTCGATGGTCATGTTGAAGCTGGTGACCTGGGCGGTCCTGGAGACCTCTTCGCGATAGGCGACGTAACGCTCGACGGTCAGCATCTTCACGACCTTCACCCCCGCGCCGAACCGGCGCAGCAACGAGCGCTCGTTGCAGTCGCGGGCGGGGATCTGCGGCTTGCAGGCCACCTTGCCGCCGCCCCAGCGGTAAAGCGCTTCGCCTTTGGCGCAGTTGATGATTTCGCCATGCTCGAAGCTGATCTGGCCGTGGAAGTCGGCGAGCGTCGCCTGCATATGCGCGCCGGCGATGCAGCGGTAGAGCTCGCCCTCGTAGTGCTCGTCGATCTCCCGGTCCGGCGTGACCTGGGAGGCCGGGTGAGGCACCTCCCTGTCGTCGATGCACACCGCCTGGATCACCACGATTCGGATCCTTGTCCGCTCCGCCTCATAGGCCTCGCGCCTGGGGATCACCGAGCCCTCGACGTTCAGGCCCTGGATCACGCCCGTCGCGCCCTCGCCCATCGACCAATAGCCGCCTCCTCCGCCGAAGACGGTGGCGCCGGCCCCGGCTCCCGCGCCCGAGACGGCGAAGGACTGGGCGTTGGCGCTGGCCACCACCGTCGCCCCGATGCTGACGTTCACGCCCGGGAAGTTGATCTGGTGGCAGCAGGGCGGCGACGGCGGCGGCGGGGGAGATGGCGGCTGGCAGTTGCACGTGGGCGGCGGCGGCGCGCAGCTGCCGCAGGCGGCGTAGGCCGCGCCGGCGACCGTCAAAGTCAGCAGTGCGATTGCGACGGCGATCAGCGGATGCCTTATGAGGCGCTCGCCCATGCCTTCCCCTCCTCGATGGGGCGCCAAACGCCCCTATGCCGCCCCTGTCCCGGATTGGGACGCCTGGTTTGGCCCAAGACTTCCACTGCAACCCGCATGCGGCGGCTTGACCGCGCCGGGTTGGAACACAGCGATGCTCCATTCAAATACGGAACTGTTGATAGACTATTGGCGTGAGCGGAAACGCGGAGGCCTGAGCCCTTTGCGCAACGCCATCCAGCCGAGCGACCTGTCCGGACTCCTGCCCCAGGTCTTCATTCTCGGCCGCACGGGCCCCGGACGCTGGGTCTTTCGTCTGGCCGGCGGCCTGGTCGCCGACCTGCACGGCCGCGACCTCCGCCAGCTCAACGTGCTGGCCCTCTGGGACGAGGCGGACCGGCCGCGTCTGGCCACCGCGCTGGAAGCCTGCCGCCGGACGGCCGATCCATTCGTCGCCGTCGTCGAGGCCCGGTCTTCCCGTGGCTCCGCCACCGTCGAGCTGAGCTTCGCCCCCCTGGTGGCCGAGGCGGCGCCCTTCGATCGCATCATCGGCCTCTACCAGCCGCTCGAATCGCTGGAGCCGCTGCACGGCCATCCCGCCGACCTGCGCCTGCGTCACATCGCGACGGCCGCCGAGCGCGCCTCGCCGCCGAGGCTTCGCCTGGCCGCCCTGGACGGCCGGCTCATCGCCTAGCCCCGGGGCTTCAACCCGAGGCGATAGCGTTTCCAGTTCTCGACGTAGTGGCGGGCGCTGCCCGCCAGCATCGCCCGCTCGGCGTCGGTGACCTCGCGCACCACCCGCGCCGGCGCGCCGATCGCCAGGCTGCCATCCGGTATGGACTTGCCCTCGGTGACCAGGGCGCCCGCGCCGATGATGCAGTTGCGCCCGATCCGGGCGCCGTTCAGCAGGATCGCCCCGATTCCGATCAGGCTGCCCGCGCCGATGATCGCGCCGTGGATCATCGCCCTGTGCCCGATCGTCACATCGGCTCCGACCTCGAGAGGAATCCCGGCGTCGGTGTGCAGCACTGCGTGGTCCTGGATGTTGCTGTTCTCGCCCACCACGATCGGATCGTTGTCGCCCCTCAGCACTGCGCCAAACCAGATGCTGGCGTTCTTCTTCAGGGTAACCCTTCCGATCACCGATGCGTTCGGAGCGATCCAGTATTCACCGCCCTCTGGGACCTCTGGACTTGCATCCCCCAGGATGAATTCAGTCATCGGACCTCTCGTGAAGTTTGCGCGACACCGAATTTAACTGCTTCGAAAGGCGGCTAAGATCAACTTGATCGGGCGATTCGAAAGCCATCGAGTCGCGAGAGCGGAGACCAGAGTGTCGCGTTCGGTGTCTCGGCGGAGTCATCCGCCGCCCCCGTCGAAGCCGGACCCCGAAGGGCCCGGGACGAGCGTCCCTCCCTCCATTTCTGATCCTTCATCCCAAGGGCGGGCCATTGCGGTCACGCCCTTTTTTCTTGCCCCAACGGAGGCCCCGATGACCAAGCGCGCCCTGAGACGTCTGCCGCGCGAGAGCGAGCGCCATGCTCCAGTCTACGAGGACAGCAAGATCCGCCGTCTTCCGCTGGATCGCGACTGGTCGCCGCTGGACCGCGAGGAGGGGCGCGATCAGGGCTATCTGAAAACCATACGGCCCAAGTCCGAGGGGCAGGCCAGGCTCATGGACGCCATAGACAGGCGAAGTCTCGTGGTGGCCCTGGGACCGGCCGGCACCGGCAAGACCTATCTGGCCATCGCCAAGGCGGTCGCCGCGCTCGAGGCCGGCAAGGTGGGCAAGATCGTGCTCTCGCGCCCGGCGGTCGAGGCGGGGGAGTCGATCGGCTACCTGCCCGGCGACGTCGAGGACAAGCTCGCCCCCTATCTGCGGCCGCTGTACGACGCCCTGTCCGACCGGC
>CAZTMF010000484.1:0-2999 GCA_964614675.1 uncultured Caulobacteraceae bacterium
GCTGGTACGCCCACGCCTATCCGGACCTGGTCCGCCAGGAGGCCGACGCCGGCCATTTCATCGGCACCCACACCTACACCCATCCCGACAACATCCGACGGCTCAGCACGGAAGCGGCCAAGGAGGAGATCGAGAAGGGTTTCGAGGCCGCCCGGGGGGCTCTCGCCAATGGCACGCCGGCCGAGAAGGCGCAGCTGGCGCCGTTCTTCCGGTTTCCGGGGCTGACCGATCCCAAGGAACTCCGCGACTACGTCGCCCAGCGCGGCGTCGCCGTGGTCGGGGCCGACTTCGGGGCGGATGATTGGAAGAACATCAGTCCGGCCGCCGTCGAGCACCACGCCCTCTACGAAGCCGCCGCGACGCACGGCGGCATCCTGATCCTGCACGATTCCCACATGCGCACCGCGATGGCGCTGGACGATCTGATCACCACCTTCGAGCAGGAGGGATACCGTTTCGTCCAACTGGTCCCGCCGCCGGGCGCTCAGCCCCCCGGTGACCTCAAGGCTGCTGGTCCGATCTTTGGCTCGACCGCGGCGGCGGACGCGCGCGATGGCGCGAGGCCTCCGGGACTTGGGGAGCAGATCGCGGCCAGGCTCCAGGTCTGGCGCGCGCGGATCGCGGCGTTCGGTCACGCGCTCTGGGCCACGCTCGGCCATCTGTGGCGGGACGGCATGGCCCGGCTCAACCATTAACCCTGGCCGCCCGCGATTCCCTCCGGCGTTGACCGATCTTGCCGTCACGCAGCTGAGGTGTTGTTCTGCGAAAAGGCCTCGGGGGTTCAGGTTTTCAAAGTGGCGGATGGGTCTGGCGCCGGCGGGATCGTGTCGCGCGCGCGAGTGCGTAAGCCCGTGCTGGGCAGGATGTCCGTCTTCATCATCGGCATCCTGATCGGCGCGGCGCTGGGCGCCTGCGCGATGGTGTTCGGCGCGCCCCTGATGGACGAGATCGATCCGACCGCCTTCGCGTCCGCCCCGGTGTTCGCCGCCACCGCGCCTGCGGCCAGGCTCGCGCCCCCGTCAGCCAAAGCCGTCGCGGTCCAGGTCGCGGCGATTCCTCCGCCGCAGCCCCTGCACATCTCCGCGGGCCGTCCGGTGGTGATCGGGGTCTTCGGCGACTCCCTCGGCGACGGCCTCTGGGCCGGCCTCTACCACCAGATGCGCGACGGCAAGACCTACGACGTGATCAAGTTCAGCCGGGCGGCCACGGGCCTCGCCCGCTACGACTACGTCAATGTCCAGGAGCGGGCCGCCGCCCAGCTCTCCGACCGCCACATCGACATCGCCGTGGTGATGGTCGGGGCCAACGACGAGCAGGGGATCATCACCGGCCACCAGGTCCTGAACTTCAACACGCCGCAGTGGCGCGAGGTCTATGGCGGCCGCATCGACGCCCTGGTGGGCCTGCTGCGCCGGCATGGCGCGGCCGTCTACTGGGTAGGCCTGCCCAAGATGCGGCGCGCCGGTTTCGACGAGAAGTCCCAGATCCTGAACGATCTCTATTCGAGCCACGCCCAGGCGCTCGGCGTGCCCTACATCCCGACCGTGCCGGTCACCATCGACGGCCAGGGCGGCTATGACGACTATCTCGTCGAGGGCGGGCGCCCGCGGCTGATGCGCGCCAAGGACGGGGTGCACATGACCATGGCCGGCTATCTGAGGATCGCGGCGCCGGTCTCCGGCCTGATCCGCACCGACGTCGGCCGCGCCCTGCAGGCCGCCAAGCCCCAGACCCACGCCGAAGCCGATGCGGCGCCGGTCGAGGACGGGCCGGCGAAGGAACAATGATCCGCGCGGGCGCCGGCCGCGCGGCGCTGCTGCCGCTGGCCGCCGCGGTCATGGCTTCGGCTTGGCCGGCCGGCGCCGATCCTGCCCCGTCGGCGCTCTCCGGCGCCGATGCGCTGAAGCCCTTCTTCCAGGCGCTGCTCGCGCTGAAGACGGGCGAGCGGACCACGCCGGTCGAGATCCTGCAGATCGGTGACAGCCATACCGCCGGCGATTTCATCGCCTCTGGCGTGAGGGCTCGGCTGCAGGCGAAGTTCGGCGAAGCCGGACGGGGCGTGATGCCGCCCGGCGTGCCCTTCAAGTTCTACGGCCCCCGCCAAGTCGACGTGACCCAGTCGGACGGCTGGCGGCTGGAGCCCAGCTTCCCGATGACGCCGGGCCAGCCCGGCCATTTCGGGCTCGCCGGCTGGCGCCTGACGTCGGAGAAGCCCGGCGCCACGGTGACCCTGACCGCCGATCCGGAAGCCCTGTTCGACCGGGCCCGCGTCTGCGCCCTGGCCGTCCCTGGCGCGGGCGATTTGCTTGTCACCGCGGGAACCCGGCAGGCCCGCATCAAGCTGGGCGAGGGGGCGCAGAGGCCGCTCTGCATCCCCATCGATTTTGATGGTCTCCAGAAGACCCTGGAGATCAGGGCCGATGGGCCGCCGGTGACCCTGTTCTCGTTCGGGACCTGGCGCCGGCAGGGCGGGATCAGCTGGTCGAACCTCGGGGTGATCGGCACAGAGCTGTTCGACTTCGCCGCCCGCGACGACGACATCCTGGGCGAGGAGCTCCAGGCCTATCATCCGCAGCTGATCGTGCTGGCCTACGGGACCAACGACGGCGCCCGCCAGATCCTGGACGCGGCCTCCTACGAGCAGCTGATGCGGGCCCAGATCCGCCGGCTGAAACGGATGGCCCTTGGCGCGTCGATCCTGGTGCTGGGCCCGCCGGACGCCAACACCATCCGTCCCGACATCCCCGAGGACGGGGTCCACAACCTGAACTTCGACTGCGCCCCTCTGACCGACTCCGAGCGCGCCAACTACGCCCAGCTGGTCGCAGCCAAGGACCCGGCCCTGGCCCGCTGGTATCCGTTCCCCAACCTCAAGCCCGTCCGCGAGGCCCAGCGCCGCGCCGCCGCGGCGGAAGGCGCCGCCTTCTGGGATTGGGAGGCCAGCATGGGCGGTCCGTGCACGGCGCACAGGCTCAGCCGGCCCGGCGTGGGCCTGATGC
>CAZTMF010000485.1:0-2997 GCA_964614675.1 uncultured Caulobacteraceae bacterium
CGCCCTCCATCTCGATCGGCTCGCGCGGATGGTGGGTCAGCACGAAGGTCGGCGCATGGTAGGGCGGGTTGTCCCCCCACCAGCCCTTCCAGCCGTCGTCCGTCCACGGACCGCGGCTGGGGCCGAACATGTTGCGGCCGAGGATGAAGGCGCCGAACCCGTCCATCGCGCGCTGGGCATAGGCCTGGTCGACCCCGTCGGAGCCCCCGTCCCGGCCGATCATCGTCTGGAAGAAGCGCGTGCCGAAGATCCACTGGTGCAGCTCGCGTCCGCCGAGGCCGAGCGGATTTTCCAGGCTCTGCTCCGGCCCGGCGCCAAAGCCGTCGATCGAGATCGAAAAGCCCCCCACGCGCACCCGTGACATCACCGCCTCCACTGTTCCGAACGAACTCTATCTTTTCCGCTCATCCCGGCGAAGGCCGGGACCCAGGACAGGTCAGCCATGACTTCCCAGCAATAAGGCGGCGCGGCGCCGTCAGGGATGCTCGCTTCGAGCGCGGCGTCACTCGTCCTGGGTCCCGGCCTTCGCCGGGATGAGCGGATGAAGGGAAGACTCCGCCTTGTCGGACCCGGGCGTATCAGGACGTCCTAGGGGCGTGGAGCATGGGAGCGCATGCCGATGACGACGGCCCTGGACCTGGAATTCACCGCGGTGCTGCAGCAGAGCCCGGCCAAGGGCGGTTGGACCTATGTAGTCTGGCCGGACTCCGTCGCCTGCTTCGGGACCCGGGGCCTGGTGAAGGTGGCCGGCGAGGTCGATGGCCGCCCGTTCCGGACCTCGTTCATGGCCCTGGGCGACGGGACCCACAAGCTTCCCATCAGCGCCGCCCTGCGCCAGCTGATCGGCAAGAGCGCGGGCGACGCCGTGCGCATCCGCCTGACCGAGCGCATCCGATGAACGCCTCGAGCGAGGGCGTCAGGCGCCTGTCTCATCGACCATGAAGGTGACCGTCCTGCCTCGGGACAGCGGCTCCCAGCCGGCCGCGATGGCCGATGCGATGGCTTTGGCGACCAGGTCCGGAGCGATCTGCGCGGGCTTCAGCGGCGCGCCGCCGAACCTCGGCTGGGGCGGCGGCGGGAACTCCAGCACGGCCTCGCGCTGACCCTGCTGGTGACGCACGGCGATCCCCATGCCGCGCCGCTCCGAGGGGTCGCTGGACCATTGTGGCCGGCGTTGCAGCCGCCACAGATAGGGCTCCCCGCCGACCTCGATCCCAAACTCAGCGCCTTGCCTGCCTGCCATGCGAGGGAGTTAGCCCCGAAGACGCCGCCACACCAGATTCACCGGTGTTTCGCATTCCTCCTTCCCTGCCGTGGCGTTCGCGTCGACGAGGTCGCCGACCCGCTGAGGCGCGAGATCCGTTACCTGGACAGGATAATCGACGAGCTCGCCAAGGGCGCTGACCGTTAGAACGAGAAAAGGAGGCCCGGACGTTGTCCGGACCTCCTCGTTCGCGGCGCCGGGGATCGCCGCCGAGGCGGCCGATCCGTTCGGCGCGAGTCTTCGAGTCTTAGCGCGGGGTCGAGGCGGCGCCGGCGACGGCGCCCGTGCCGCCACCCACCGCGGCGCCAATCGCGGCGCCAGGAGCGCACCCGATCGGCAGCGTCACGATGCAGCCGATGGCCGCGCCGATGCCGGCGCCCGCGGCTCCGCCCGCCAGGGCGCGCGCGCCCGGATCGTCGTGCCAGGTCCCATCCTGCATGTAGTAGCCACGATCATGGTCCGGGTCGGCGAGCCAGCGGACCTTCGTGTCGCCCTGGTGGGTGTCGTACCAATCGGATTTGTAATAGGTGACCGGCGCGTCGGGGCCGTAAGCATATCGCTGGCGCACCCGCCAGCATTCGCCGTATTGATTGCAGGCGACATAAGATCTGACCGTGTCGGCGTTCGCCACCGTCGGGACCATCGAGGTCGCGCTCACGGTCGCGAGCAAAGAACTCATCGCGATCGCAGCTGTAAGAATCTTCATTTTATAGTTTTCCTTTTCGATGGTCGCCAGGCGCCATCTTTCCACTGGACTGCAAACGGGGCGGTAATACCTTGGTTCCCCGCTAAATATTTGGACGAAGGGAACCCGCGACGGGCGGCCTGAATCACCCCCGCGGCCGGGCGCGCCGCGGTCGTGATGTTTGAGCTGCTGGGTCCCGGACAGGTGCTGCGCGCCTTCCGGGATGACGGGGATCATGGGGCTCGGTTGATGGGCGCCGGCCTGTGTCCCTATGATCCGCGGCTCTGATGGAGCTGCGGCCATGAGGCGTTTTCCGCTCGGCCCGTGCCTGGGCCTGACGCTCCTGGCGTCCGCCGCGCCGTCGGCCGCGCATCATTCCTTCGCGATGTTCGACCGGGACCGGACGGTGGCCCTCGCCGGGACGGTCAAGGCGTTCCAGATCATGAATCCGCATGGCTGGCTGCGGATCCTGGCGCCCGCCCCCGACGGATCGCAGGCCGAATGGTCGATCGAGCTCGGCGGCCCCGTCCAGGTGCGCCTGATGGGGCTGACCGAGAGCGCCATCCATGCCGGCGACAAGATCACGGTGCAGGTCCACCCGCTGAGGGATGGGTCCTATGGCGGCCAGTTCGTCTCGGCGACCCTGCCGGACGGACGGATCGTCGGAGCCCGGACGGGGCCCGGGCCGGCGCCGGCATGACCCCGGTCCGGACGGCCAGAGCGGCGGCGTTGCTGATCCTGGCTTTGACCATGGCGCCGGCCGCCGCCCTGGCCCAGGACTGGAAGGCCTATGCCTATCCGAGCCCCGGGTTCGCCGTGCAGTTCCCGGCGCCGCCCAGCGTCGAGCAGGACACGTTCAAGACCGCCGCCGGCGGGGCCCTGCCGATGACCCGCTATGTGCTGAGGCAGGACGGGATCGTCTACAGCGTGGAGGTCATCGACTATCCCACCAACCTGCCCGACGGCCTCAGCGTGATCGCCGAGGCGGAAAGGCGCTTCGGAACGCAAGGCAAGGTGACCGTGGCCATCGACGCGCGGATCAACCGGG
>CAZTMF010000486.1:0-2996 GCA_964614675.1 uncultured Caulobacteraceae bacterium
GCCCCGGCTGGCCGCAGTTGTAGACCTTGTCGGTCTTGTTATCGTGGAAGAACAGATCCTTGGTCTTCTGCTTCAGCTCGTCCTTGTAGTCGGGCTGGCTGCTCGTGTTGACGCCGGACGCCTTGGGCGCCTCGCCCGGGTCGCGGGTCGTCTTCACCTCGATATTGCCTTTAGCGTCACGGGCGGTGTCGTACTGGAATGGCGGGATGGATCCCGTGCCGGAGAACCAGTAGCCCTCGAGCGAGGGGTGGCCATAGGCGCGAGGCGTGGGCCTCTGGGCGAGGGCGGCGTCCGACAGGCGCGGGGCCGCCGCCGCCGGTTGCGCGCCGGCGGAGAGGGGCGCCAGGAGCGAGAGCGCCGCCACGGGCGCGGCGCACAGTCGGATGTGTTTCATCATCATCATAGCTTCCAGGAGGCCCCATCCTCGAACTTCACGGCCTGCAGCGATCCGCCGGTGCGGCCGTCCTTCAGGGGATGGAAGGTGATGGTGACCTTCGACCCGATCCGGCTGGACAGATCGTCACGCTTGAGGCCGGCCCGCAGCATGAAGGCCGGAGGCCCGGCTTCGAAGTGCCACTCGGCGGCCTGGCCGCCGTCGCCCGGAACCATCACGATCATGGCGGTGTGGGGGTTGGTCCAGGCCACGTCCTTCAATGTGCCGGTAAGCTGGGCCGACTTGTTCATATCGAACATGGCGAAGGAATGATGGGCGGAGGCGGGCAGGGCGCCGGTCGTCAGCATCAGGGCCGCGGCCAGCCCCGCTACGGCGACGGATCGGATTTTCATGTCTCCCCCTTCAGCATCTTGTGGCGCTGCAGGCCGATGATCGCGCACTTGCCGCCCGCATTCCAGACGTGACCGGTGACGGCTCGGAACTTCGGTGACGCCCTACTGATCTCCTCCGCGCCGAGTGCGCCGGGCGCGCCGCGGGCCTAGAGCGCGATGGGCTTTTATGGGCCGCCTGCCCGTTTTTCCCGCTCATCCCGGCCTTCGCCGGGATGAGCGGAGGTGAAGCGTTACGCCCCCCGCCCCCAGGGCTCACTGATGCCGGTAGACGGCTCTCTCGTGCGAGAAGGCCTTGAAGCCGAAATAGCCGTGATAGCTGCCCATGCCGCTCGTGCCCACGCCGCCGAACGGGAGCTGGTTCTCCAGGTAGTGCGAGAACACGCCATTGACGGTGACGCCGCCCGAGGAGGTCCGGTCCAGCACCTTCTGAACATTGGCCGGGTCGTCGCTGTAGACGTAGAGCGCCAGCGGCTTGTCCCGCGCCTCGATATAGCCGATCGCCTGGTCGAGGGTGTCGTAGGTCATCACCGGCAGGACCGGGGCGAAGATCTCTTCCTGCAGGATCTTCATCTGCGGCGTGACGTCCGTGAGCATGGTCGGGTGGACCGTGAGGTCGCTCCCGTCCAGCTTGCCGCCCACCGCGACCTTGGCGCCCTTGGCCACCGCATCGTCGACCAGCGCCTTGACCCGATTGAAATTGGGCTCGTTGACGATCTGGGCGATGCCCTCCTTGTTGATCTCGCCGGCTTCGGAATAGAGGTTCTTGGCGACATTGGCCCTGAAGCCTTCGACCAGACGCGCCTTCTGGTCCTCCCTGACGAAGACGTAGTCCGGGCAGATGCAGGCCTGGCCGCCATTGAACTGCTTGGCCCCGGCGAGGTCCGCCGCGATCTTCTCGATGTCGGCCCCCTTGTCGATGATGACCGGGGACTTGCCGCCCAGCTCCAGCGTCACGCTGGAGAGGTGCTTGGCCGCCGCCGCCATCACCAGCTTTCCGACGCGCGGGCTGCCGGTGAAGAAGATGTGGCTGAACGGCAGCTCGAGCAGGGCGGTCGCAACGCCGACATCGCCCTCGAACAGGGCGACCTCATTCTCCTCGAACACCTCGCGGATGATCACGCCGGCGATGGCGGCCGTGGCCGGGCAGAGGTCGGTGAGCTTGACCATGCAGCAGTTGCCGGCGGCGACGGCGGCCGCGAGCGGACCCAGCGTCAGGCCGAGCGGGAAATTCCAGGGCCCCAGGATCAGGCAGACGCCCCGCGCCTCATAGACGATCTGGGCCCTGTCGTTCGGGTTCATCGAGGGCGTGATCTCGGTGGGCGTCATCCACTGGTCGAGGTTGTCGATGTTCCTCTGGATGTTGGCGGTCACATTCAGCACTTCGGTGACCCGGATCTCGCCCACGGGCTTGCGGGTGTCCTCGCGCACCGCCGCGATGATGTCGTCGGCATGCGCCTCCACGGCGGCCTTCAGCCTGGCGAGCTTCGCCTTCCGCTCGTCGGCCGACGAGGCTTTGACATCCCACTGATGCTGCTGCTGCAGGGCGAAGATCCGGGAAATGTCGCGGGAATCCGGCGAAGCGTTGGTCATTGGGCGTCCCGTCCATGATCGGGTTGAATTGGCGACCCTGTATGGCGTCCGTCCGCAGCGATGCAAGGCCGGGTTGGCCGCGGCGAGCCACGTCATTCCCGCTACCACCTAGCTTCGTCATCCCGGACGGAGCGCTCGCAGAGCGCGCAGATCCGGGACCCAGCCGCTCAGATCCCGACGCGCGATGGATCCGCTGGCGCAGCTTCGAGGGCGGGGATGCTGGGTCCCGGCTCTTCAGTCGCTGCGCTCCTTACGGCCGGGATGATGGATTTTGGGAAAAGGCCGCGGCGGGCATAGACAAACAAGCGGGGTCTCCACCTTCGAGGGACCCCGGGGGGAGGCAGCGTGTCAGAGTTCGACTACGTCATCGTCGGCGCGGGTTCGGCCGGCGCGGTGATCGCCAACCGGCTGACCGAGGACCCGAAAGTCCGGGTGCTGCTGCTCGAGGCCGGGGAGTGGTCGAACGAGATCCTGATGAAGATGCCGCTGGGGGCGCACCTGATGCGCCACCCGCATCTCAGCTGGGGCTACATGTCCGAGGAGATCCCCTTCCTCGGGCGGCCCCTGCCGCTGCCGCGCGGCAAGGCGGTGGGCGGCTCGTCGGTGGTCAACGCCATGGC
>CAZTMF010000487.1:0-2989 GCA_964614675.1 uncultured Caulobacteraceae bacterium
AGGCGGGGCGCTCGCTCGCGGGCCGGCATCCCTGGCAGGCGCTCACCCAGGAACAGACCTTCACCACAGAGGCGTCGCCAGCCCAGGGCGCGGCCGTGCCGCAGGACCTGGACCGCTTCGTCCCGGGCAGTTTCTTCAACCGCTCGACGCGCCGTCCGATGACCGGGCCGATCGCGCCCCGGCAATGGCAGTGGATCCAGGCCCAGCCGGTCTATTCGACCGCCTGTCTGGCGTTCCGCGAGCGCACGGGGCAGTTCCTGATCGCCCCGACCCCGCCGGCCGGCGAGACCATCGCCTATGAGTATGTCTCGACCAACTGGGCCCGGAGCTCGGGCGGGACGGCTCAGGCGGCTTTCCTGGCCGACAGCGATACGGCCCTGCTCGACGAGGAGCTGATCGGTCTGGGCCTGCGCTGGCGGTTCCTGAGGGCCAAGGGGCTCGACTATTCCGAGGAGATGGCCAGCTACGAGCGCGAGCTCGAGCAGGCCGTGGCCCGCGACGGCGGCTCGACGGCCCTGACCATCACGCCCCGGCCCGTGGATCCGAACCGCGCGAACATCCCGGACGGGAGCTTCGGAGGGTAGGGGATGGTGTCACTTCCAGTCGATGGTCATGTTTCCTGCCTCCCTCCCCCTCAGGGGGAGGGATCGAGGGAGGGGGTCCAAAGACCCTTTCCGCTTCGACAGCGGCGCCGCTTGCAGCTGAGAGGCCGGCGCGGACCCCCACCCCCGGCCCCTCCCCCTGAAGGGAGAGGGGAGTGATGCGTCGAGCTCTTCGGGACAATCCTGCCAAGCGGCAGGTCTCGGTCGGCCAGTCCATCCCCGCGCCGATCGGGGGATGGGACGCCTTCAGTCCCCTGGCCGCCATGCCGATCGAGAACGCCCAGATCCTCGACAACTGGATCCCGCGCGCCGGCTATGTGGAGCTGAGACGGGGGTTCGTGCCCCAGGTCACGGGCTTCACCCATCCGGTCGAGACCCTGATGACGTTCCGCGGCGGGCCCGCCGGCGACCGGCTGTTCGCCGCCTCGGATGGCAAGCTCTTCGACGTCACGGTCCAGAGCGGGGCGGTGGGAGCGCCGGCCTGTTCGGGCGCGACCTCGAACCGCTGGAATTCCACGGCCTTCTCCAACGCCGCGGGGGCCTGGCTGATCGCCTGCAACGGCCACGACGCGCCGATCGGCTACAACAGCTCCAGCTGGGCGGCGCTGCCGACGCTGTCGGGAACGTCCGGGCCGATCACCCTGAGCCCCGGCGCGCTGTTCAACGTCTTCGCCCACAAGGGGCGGCTCTACTATCTGGAGCAGGGCAGCCTCAGGGTCTGGAACCCCGCGGCCGGGGCCGTGGCCGGAGCCTGCACCCTGCTGGATCTCTCGTCGATCTTCTCCAAGGGCGGGCGGCTGGTCTGCGGGGCCAACTGGTCGTCCCAGCTGGGGCTGACGGCCGACGACTTCGCCGTGTTCATGACCGACCAGGGGCAGCTGGCGGTCTACCAGGGGATCGATCCGACCAGCGCCTCGAGCTTCAGCCTGGTTGGGGTCTACGACCTCGGGCCGCCGCTCGGGCCCCGGGCCATGGTGAAGTTCGGCGGCGACCTGGCCATTGTGACCGCCGACGGGGTGATCCCGCTCAGCCAGGCGCTGAAGCTCGACCGGTCCCAGCAGAACGAGGTGGCCCTGACTGCCAAGATCATCAATGCCTTCTCGGCGGCGGTGAAGGCCTATGGGCCCAACTACGGCTGGCAGGGGCTGCTCTATCCGGGCATGTCGCCGTCCGACAATCCCCAGGCCGCCGGCGGCTCGCTGGCCATCTTCAACGTGCCGGTCGCCACGCTCGGGACCTCGATGCAGTTCGTGCAGAACGTGCTGACCGGGGCCTGGTGCCGGTTCCTGAACCTCGACGCCTTCTGCTGGGAGCTGGCCAACGGCGCGGTCTATTTCGGCTCGGCGAACGGGGTCTACCAGTGGGACGCCGGCGCCTCGGACAACGGCGCCCCCATCGTGGCGGACCTGAAGAGCGCCTTCACCGACTTCGGCGACCGGGGACGGCAGAAGCGCTTCACCATGATCCGGCCGCTGCTCAACACCACGCCCCTGGTGCAGCCGGCGCTGGAGATCGACGTCGACTACCAGGAGAGCCTGCCCACGGCCGTGCCGACGGTGGTGGGGCAGGGGCAGACGGAGGCGGAGATCCGCTACGATTGGACCAGTGCGTCCGGCATCGGCTACGTCGGCGCCGCGCGGCTGCAGGTGAACCTGCAGGGCGACACCTCGACGCCCGTGCTCGGGGTGGGCGACACCCCGCCCCACGACCTGGGGGTCGACGGCGGCGGCGACATCCTCTTCGTGCGGAGCGGCCTGCCGTTCGACGTGCCCTGCCAGCTGCTGGGCTTCGACATCGTCTACGAACCCGGCGGCCAGCTCTGATGCGGCTGGTGCTGGGCCGGGACGCGGAGGTGGCCGACTGGGTCGGCCGGCGGATCCCGCACGTGGGCTCGGGGGAGGCGTTCGGGCCCTGCGCCGCGATCGGGGTGGCCGGAGAGGACGGCGCGCTGCTGGGCGGGGTGGTGTTCTCCAACTGGCAGCCGGGATGCCGCTCGATCGAGGCGAGCTTCGCCTCGGAGACGCCGCGCTGGCTGACCCGCCGGATCATCGGGGCGATCCTGGCCTATCCCTTCGACCAGCTGGACTGCCAGAGGATCACGGCCGTCACCCCCAGGCGCGCCAAGGCGGCGCGACGCTTCCTCGACGCCTTCGGCTTCAAGCGCGAGGGCCTGGTCCGCAAGGGCTTCGGCGACGACGACGCGGTGGTGTCGGGGATGCTGAGGCGAGAGTGGGAGGCGAGCCGGTGGCGGAACAGGGCGAGCTGCGGTGAGGGGCGAGTTTCGAAAAACCAGCAGGCCCCTAATTATCGATCCGTTTCGGAATCTTTCAATCTCACGTAATCCTGAATATCAGTTCAGCCCTCCATCTTGTCCAGCAAGGCATCCC
>CAZTMF010000488.1:0-2978 GCA_964614675.1 uncultured Caulobacteraceae bacterium
CGACACTAAGCTCGCCTCGCCGGACGGACTCGACGGACTTACCAAGCCGCCGACCATCGCGAGCCAATAAGCGTTGGAGGCCTTCGCCCCGGCCAAGGTGAACCTCTATCTGCACGTCGGCGCGCTGAGGCCCGACGGCTTTCACCCCATCTCCAGCCTGATGGTCTTCGCCGACGTCGGCGACCGGCTGTGGGCGGAGCGGGCCGGAGCGCTGTCGCTGAAAGTGACGGGGCCGATGGCCGGCCATGCGCCGCCGGGCGACGACAACTTGGTGCTCAGGGCCGCCCGGGCCCTGACGCTGGCGTGGGGCGTCGCAGACCCCGGCCTGTCGTTGGTCCTGGAGAAGGCCCTGCCGGCTGCGGCGGGACTGGGCGGGGGCTCGTCGGACGCGGCCGCGACGCTGCGGCTCGTGCGCGAGACCCTGGCACTCCGGTGCAAGGACGCTGCCCTGGAGGATATCGCCGCGGGGCTCGGTTCGGACATTCCGGCCTGCGTCGCGTGCCGGCCGGTGATCGCCGAGGGCAGGGGCGAACGGTTGCGCGCCGCGCCGCAGATCTGCGCCCTGCCGGCGGTGCTCGTGCGGCCGCCGGCGGATTCGGCGACCGGCCCGGTCTACCGCGCCTTCGACGCCGACCCGGCGGGCGCCTCGGAGTCGCCGGCCGAACTGCCGGCCCGGATCGCGACGCCCGAGGAAGCCGCCGCCGTCTTCGCCCGTTGCCGCAATGACCTGGAGGCGCCGGCGATGAGGCTGCAGCCGGCCATCGGCGCGGCGCTGGAGGCGCTGCGCGCCCAGCCGGAGACGTTGCTGGGGCGGATGTCGGGCTCGGGCTCGGCCTGCTTCGCCCTTTGCGCCGACCCGGCCTCCGCGGAACGGCTGGCCGCACGCCTCGAGGCCCAGCATCCCGACTGGTGGGTGAAGGCCTGCCGCCTCGGAGGGCCTTGGGCGTAGGGCCCCCATCCCGTCCTTCGGGAGTACGTCCCCGAGGGGGAAGATCTCATTCAGCGCTGGCCTTGGATCCTCCTCTTTGGGGGAGGGGACCACGCGTGGCGTAGAGGAGGGGGCTCCACCCCCCTATCTCGAACGCGAAGCGGAGGCCTCCGAGGGAGGCCTCCGCCCGACGCATTGGGAAACACGCTGGTTACTGCCCGCCCGTTACGCGGCGGAGAACTTCAAGATCAGTCGTGCACCGCCTCGCCGTGGAGGGCCATGTCGAGACCTTCCACTTCCGCATCCTCGGAGACGCGGATGCCGGTGGTGAACTTGCAGATCATCAGGATGATGAAGGTGCCGAGGGCGGTCCAGCCGATGGTCCAGACCACGCCGTTGGCCTGGGTCAGGAGGCTGTGGCCCTTGGAAAGCGGGTTGACCGCCTCGCTTGCCAGAAGGCCGGTGAGCAGCGCCCCGATCAGGCCGCCGACGGCGTGCACGCCGAAGGCGTCGAGGGCGTCGTCGTACTTGAAGATCTTCTTCACCCAGACCGCGCCGGCGTAGCAGCCCACGCCCGCGGCGACGCCGATGATCAGAGAGCCGATCGGATCGACGAAGCCGGAGGCCGGGGTGATCGCCACCAGACCCGCGACGGCGCCCGAGCAGAGGCCGAGCAGGGTCGGCTTCTTGCGCTCGATCCATTCCACGACCATCCAGGCCAGGGCCGCCGTGGCGGTCGCCACCTGGGTGTTCATGAAGGCCGAGCCGGCGAGGGCGTTGGAGGCCACGGCCGAACCGGCGTTGAAGCCGAACCAGCCGACCCACAGCAGGGAGGCGCCGATCATGGTCAGCACGAGGTTGTGCGGCGCCATGTTGTCGTGGCCGAGACCCTTGCGCTTGCCGAGGACCAGAGCGGTGACCAGGCCCGCGACACCGGCGTTGATGTGCACCACGGTGCCGCCGGCGAAGTCGAGCACGCCCGCCGAGCCCAGGAAGCCGCCGCCCCACACCCAGTGGGCGATCGGGCAGTAGACGCACAGGAGCCACAGGCACATGAACAGGATCATCCCGGAGAACTTCATCCGTTCAGCGAAGGAGCCGCAGATCAGGGCCGGGGTGATGATCGCGAAGGTCATCTGGAAGCACATGAACACGGACTCGGGGATCGTCGCCGCGAGTGAGTTCACCCCACCGATCGAACCCGACATCAGGACCCGTGAGGCTGGTCCGGACCATGCGCCGATCCATTTCTGGATGCCGGCGTCAGGGTTTGTGGTGAAGGCCAGCGAGTAGCCGACGATCATCCAGAGCACCGTCACCAGGCAGGTGATGACGAAGGACTGGGCGAGGGTCGACAGCACGTTCTTCTTGCGGACCATACCGCCGTAGAACAGCGCCAGGCCCGGGATGGTCATCATCAGCACCAGGGCCGAGGAGGTCATCATCCAGGCGGTGTCGCCGCTGTCGAGCTTCACTGGAGCAGGCGCCGCCGCGGCCGGCGCGGCGGCCGGTGCGGAAGAGGCGGCCGGAGCCGAGCTGGCGTCGCTTGAGGGCGCAGCGCTCGCTGGCGCGGCGCTAGCCGGAGCCGAGGAGGCGACCTGTGCGAGCGCCGGAGCAGCCAGCAATGGCCCCCCGACGATCATGGCCGCGAGCAAGACGCCCGCCAGCCGCTTGAGTCCAAGACATTTCATTCGGAGATCCCCTGATTTCCCGATGGTGTTCAGAGCGCCGCGGCGCCCGTTTCGCCCGTACGGATGCGAACCGCGTCCTCGACGTTGACGACGAAGATCTTTCCGTCGCCGATCTTTCCCGTGTTGGCCGCGCCGCGGATGGCCGCGACCGCTTTGGAGACTGCGGAATCCTCGACCGCGGCCTCGAGCTTCAGCTTGGGAACGAAGACCACCTGGTATTCCGCACCGCGGTAGATTTCGGTCTGGCCTTTCTGGCGGCCGTAGCCCTTCACTTCGGAGATCGTCAGTCCCTCGACGCCCGCGCCGGCGAGCGCTTCGCGCACGTCGTCGAGCTTGAAGGGCTTGATGATCGCAATGAT
>CAZTMF010000489.1:0-2969 GCA_964614675.1 uncultured Caulobacteraceae bacterium
CCTTCGCGACCGGCGCCGGAGGCGGCGGGGGCGGCGGAGGCGGAGGCGGCGGGGGGGGCGGAGGTGGCGGCGGGGGAGGCGGCGGCGGCGGCGGGGGAGGCGGCGAGGCGAAGACGTACCGCAGGCCGATCGTGAAGGCGTTATCCCGGGTCTTGCGGCTGAAATCGCCCAACGGCAGGGCGGCGCCGCTGCCTGTCGGGTGCGAGACCGTCGTGAAGTTCTGGCTCGACTCCAGGAAGCGATAGGTGAAGTCGAACTTCCAGTGCTGGCTGATGTCGAAGGTCGCGCCCGCCAGGACCTGCCAGGCGAAATCGACGCTGTCGGCGCTTGCGTGGAAGTACTGAGGACTGGCGTGGACCGTGTCGGTCGACGGCGCCCGGATGATGCCGTGGACCCGGGCCGGGTTGTAGTCGATGCCCACGCCGCCGCCGATGAACGGACGCAGCCCCCAGTCGGGGGCCAGGTCGTAGATGGCGTTGGCCATGCCCGTATATTGGACATTGTAGCCGCTGGGCCCGAAGCAGGCATTGGCTACGGTGGTGCTGCGGGTCGCGCAGACGCCGATCGGTTCGGCCGAGCCGCCCACTAGGCCCGGCGGATTCATATGGAAGGAGTCGACCCCTCCGGCCCGATAGCCGAACTCGGCCTCGGTGCGGATATGGGGCGTCCAGCGGTAGCCGAGCCGGGCGAAGGCCGCCCAGTCGTTCGAGTAGCGCAGCTCCCAACGGGCGTGGGTTCCGTCCGGCTTCAGACCGGCCGAATGCGCGGCCTCGCTTTGACCATCGAAGTGAAAGCCGACATCCCAAGCGGCGTACCAGCCGTTGAGCTCGGCCGCCGGAGCGGCGGACGCGAAAAGCAGCCCGATGGCGGCTGCACCGAACGTGGCGAGAGACGATTTTTTCATACGGGTATCCCTGATCGACAACCCTGGTTGTCCCCTCAGAGCGTTCAGCTTGGCCCCGTCAAGCTCAAGCCAGTGTCGCAGACGAATCGGTGTTTGTCATCCGTCTAACGAGCGACAGGCGATGGCACCCGCCAAAGTTGAAGTGTGCCTGCCGCGCCCGCTCAAGCCTACGCTGCGCGAGCTTCCCCGGCGACTTCGGCGATGACGCTCAGGAGCTCGATTGCGGAGATCGGCTTGGCCAGGTGCCGATCGGCGCCCGCGGCCCTGCCGGCCTCGATGTGCTCGGGCATGGCGTTGGCCGAGAGGATGATCACCGGCGTCGGGGGGCGGCGCTCCTCCTTCTCCACAAGGCGGATCTTCTGGGTGGCGGTCAGGCCGTCCATCACCGGCATCTGGATGTCCATCAGCACCACGTCGAAGTGGTCGCTGATGTAGGCCTCCAGCGCCTCCTTGCCGTTCTCGACCGAGACCCGTTCGGCGCCCACCTGATCGAGGATCATCTCGACCACGCGGCGGTTGGTCGGATGGTCGTCCACCACCAGCACCCTGAGGGCCGGGGCTTCCTCGTTTTCCTGCGCCATGACATCGGGCGCGGCGGCGGGGGCTTCGGTGGGCTGCGGCGGGGATCTCGTCGGCGCCGTCTCGGTCGCTCCATCGGCCATCGCCGCCGGCAGGGAAAGGGTCAGGGCGAATTCGGAGCCCGCGCCGGGCGCGCTTTCGCAAGCCAGGGCGCCGCCCAGGAGGCCGGCGGCCTGCTTGCAGATGGCCAGGCCGAGGCCGGTGCCGCCATGGCGACGGGTTGAGGAGCCGTCGGCCTGATGGAACCGCTCGAAGATCTTGTCCTTCACGTCGCTCGGGAAGCCCACGCCGGTGTCCTTGATGCGGAAGCGGACCCAGGCCTCGGCGGGATCGGGCCGGTCGACAGCGATCCTGACCTCGCCACGGTCGGTGAACTTCACGGCGTTGGAGAGCAGATTGGCCAGGATCTGGCGAAGCCGGGACGCGTCGCCCGCCACTGCCGCCTCGAGGTCGGGGGCGATGTCGATGACGAAGTCCAGGCCCTTGCCCCGCGCCTGCAGCTGATGGGGGGCCGCCACGGCGCGGACGGTTTCGCCCAGGTGGAACGGTTCGACGACGACCGCCACCTTTCCGGACTCCAGCCAGGCCAGGTCCATCAGGTCCGTCAGCAGGGCCTCGAGCGAGGCGCCCGAGACGCGGATGGTCTCGACCATCTCGCGCTGACGCTCGTCCAGGGGGCTATGGGCCAGCACCTCGGCGATGCCGAGGACGCCGTTCAGCGGCGTGCGCAGCTCGTGGCTGATGTTGGCCAGGAACTCGCTCTTGGCGCGGTTGGCCGCCTCGGCCGCATCCCGGGCCTGGGCCAGGACCTCGTTGGCCCAGCGGAACTCGGTGACGTCGATCACCACCGTGACCAGGCCGCCGTCGCGCGTGCGGCGCCGCTCGGCCCGCACCCAGCGCTCCCCGTTCCGGTGTTCGTCTGTCCCGAACTGTCGGCGGTTCGACACCCGCGCGTCGATCCAGGTCTGCTCGCGGCCCGCCGCCTCCGGATGGGCGCCGGCCTTCACATTGCCTTCGAGCAGGGCGCGATAGGTCATGCCCGGCGCCAGCACGCCGGCGGGGTCCACCAGCTCGGCGTAGCGGGTGTTCCAGACGGTGATCCTGTCTTCGGCGTCGAAATAGGCGATGCCCTCGGCCATCGGCTCGATGGCGTCCTTCACGTGGGCGATGGCTCGCCGACGCGTCCTCCATTCCAGGATGACCACATTGGCGAGCGCCAGCAGCAGCACGGCCGCGCCCAGCAGCCAGATCGTCGGCCCGATGTTCGGCATGCAGCGCCTTCTCCCCAAAGGCGACGAGATTCCGTTGACTACGCATTGACCATGAACATTTCCTTTCCGTGTTAAGCGGTGCGAGCGCGCAGCGGGCCCCTCCCGCAATCGGCCTGGCTGGTGTAAGCGGGCCGCATGAGCGAACCGACCAAGACCATCGAAGGCCGCACGGGCCCCTGGGAAGTCGTCATCGGCCTGGAGGTGCACGCCCAGGT
>CAZTMF010000490.1:0-2968 GCA_964614675.1 uncultured Caulobacteraceae bacterium
AATGTCGACCAGGCCCTGAAGGCGCTGAAGAAGAAGATGCAGCGCGAGGGCTCGTTCCGCGAGATGAAGCGGCACGTCCACTATGAGAAGCCGTCGGAGAAGCGCGCCCGTCAGCGCGCCGAAGCGATCCGCCGCGCCCGCAAGCTGGCCCGCAAGCGCGCCCAGCGTGAAGGCCTGATCGCCGCTCCGCCGAAGCCAGCCCGGTAATCCAGGCTTCAGGGCGCCGGACGGGTCCCCGCAGGACCCAGCTCAGCGCCCCTGACGCATCTCGATGCCCTTGGCGACGATGACCTTCACCAGGGTCGCGCCGGGCAGGAAGATGTTCGCGGCTTCCGCCCCCACGTCGAGCAGGAAGCGCGGCTCCAGCACCTTGCCGAGATAGGCTTCGAAGGTCGCCCCGCCGGCCTTGGCCTCGCCCGTGAGGCCGTCGACCTCCACGACGGCTTCCTTGCCGCCTCGGCGATAGCGGAAGGCGTAGACCGGCCGGTAGTAGAGATCGACCGCCTCGAAGGCGACGGTCTCCTCCAGCACTTTGTCCGCCTCGATCTTTCCGATCAGCCCCGACAGCACCTCGCGCACGACCGCCGAGGCCTTGGCCTGGGGCGGCACGACCACGGTCCCGGCCATGGCGGCCGACGCCAGCATCTCGTCACTCGCGATCTGGGCGGTGAACTTCAGGCGGCCCGCCAACTCGGGCGCCGCCTGGCCGGTGAGGGCGTCGAACACCGCCTCCTTGCGGACCTCCTCGCGGCAGGTCTCCAGCACGGGCAGCACGAGCTCATGGCCGGCGATCATGTGCGCCTCGCCGGCGACGGTGGCCTGGCGCACCTCGGGGGCCAGCTTCACCCGGTGTTCGCGGGTGCGCTCGTAGCCGCAGACGGCCGTACAGGCGAGCGACCAGAAGGGCTGCAGCCGCCGCTCCTTGTAGACGAGCTCGAACTCTTCATCCCTGGGCTTGGAAAGAAAGCCGGCCATCTTGGCCAGGGTCCCGAAGGCGTCGACCTTGCGGGTGTCGGCGCGCATCTGCGCGCCTTCCATGTCGAAGGTCTCGGCGAGGACCAGCACCCGCTCGTCGGGGAGGTTGACGTCCATGGCGTCTCCGTCAGGAAACCGAGCCTAAACTGGAAGTTCGGGACGCGGAACGGCTCTGCGCGCTTGCGCGCCGAGGCCGGGATGACAATAGCTCCTGCCATGAGCTTCACCGACGAAGAGGTCGAGCGCTACGCACGCCATCTGGTGCTGCGCGAGATCGGCGGCCCGGGCCAGCAAGCCCTGAGAGCAGCCAGGGTGCTGGTCGTGGGCGCCGGTGGGCTCGGCGCGCCGGCGGCGCTCTATCTGGCGGCCGCCGGCGTTGGACGACTGGGCCTCGTGGACGCCGACACCGTGGCTCTGTCGAACCTGCAGCGCCAGGTGCTCTACACCAGCGCCGACGTCGGCCGCGGCAAGGTGGTCGCCTCCGGCGAGCGGCTGGCGGCCCTGAACCCTCACGTCTCGATCGATCCGCACCCGGTTATGCTGGACGCCTCCAACGCCGCCGATCTGGTGCGGGCCTATGACCTGGTCCTCGACGGAACCGACAGCTTCGAGACCCGCTTCGCCGTCAACGCCGCCTGCTATGCCGAGGGCAAGCCCCTGGTCTCGGGCGCCATCGGCCGCTGGACCGGCCAGCTGTCAGTGTTCGAGGCGGGACTGACGCGCGGGCGGTCGTTGGAGGCCCGCAAGCCCTGCTATCGCTGCCTGGTCAGCGAGATTCCGCCCGACGCGGAGACCTGCTCGGCCGTCGGCGTCATGGGCGCTCTGGCCGGGGTGATCGGTTCGATGATGGCCCTGGAGGCCGTCAAGCACATCACCGGCGCCGGCGAGACCCTGTCGGGCCGGCTGCTGATCTACGACGCACTGAGCGCGGAGGTGCGGACGGTCGGCCTGGGGCCCGATCCCGAATGTGAGGAGTGCGGCCACTGACCCCCTCTCCCCTAGGGGGAGGGAGGATTACGCCGGCTGCTTGGTCGTCCGCAGGTACGGCTTGTGAGTCTTGAAGTCGCCGAAGCGGGTCTTCGCCTCGTCGTCCTTGACCGCGGTGGTGATGATCACATCGTCGCCCACCTTCCAGTCGGCGGGGGTGGCGACCGGGTGCCTGGCCGTCAGCTGCAGGCCGTCGATCGCCCGCAGGATCTCCTGGAAGTTTCGGCCCACCGCCATCGGGTAGACCAGCACCAGCTTGATCTTCTTGTCGGGTCCGATGACGAAGACGTTGCGCACCGTGGCGTTGTCGGTAGGGGTGCGACCCTCCGAGGTCCCCGGCGCGTCGGCCGGCAGCATGCCGTAGAGCTTGGCGACCTTCAGGTCGGTGTCGCCGATCATCGGGAAGTTCACGACCGTGCCTTGGGTCTCGGCGATATCCTTGGCCCAGCCGGAATGGTTCTCGACCGGGTCGACCGAGAGGCCGATCACCTTGACCCCCCGCTTGTCGAACTCGGGCTTGAGCCGGGCCACGGTCCCGAGTTCGGTGGTGCAGACGGGCGTGTAATCCTTGGGGTGCGAGAACAGCACCACCCAGCTGTCGCCGGCCCACTTGTGGAAATCGATCTTCCCCTCGGTGGTCTCCGCGGTGAAGTCCGGGGCGGTGTCGTTGATCGAAAGCGGCATGGTCGCCTCCCTGCGTTATCGGGTCGCAGGGCTATTTAGGCTTGAGGGAGGCCGATGGGAACGCGCCATGCCGGCGAGTTCTTCGGGGCCGTCGATCAGATTCGCTGAAAGCCTAGCGCGGGATGTCGGCGGTCTTGCGCAGGATCACCTGGCGATAGACGGCCTCGAGCTCGAAGTAGTGGCGGAAGGCGCCATGGAAGCGGTCGACCGCCTGCTTCACGCCCGGCCCGCCGATCTCGCTCTCCTGGTGCCAGTAATCGTCCAGCACCATCAGCCCGCCCGTGCGCAGCATGGCCGCGCAGAAGCAGAGGTCGATCATCAC
>CAZTMF010000491.1:0-2965 GCA_964614675.1 uncultured Caulobacteraceae bacterium
GAAGTGCAGCTTCACCGTGCCGATCGGGCCGTGGCGCTGCTTGCCGATGATGACCTCGGCGACGTGGCGGATCTTGTCCATGTCCTCCTGCCAGGTCAGGTGCTCGGGGGTGCCCTCGCGCGGCTCGGTGCGGCTCTTGTAGTAGGCCTCCCGGTAGATGAACATCACCACGTCGGCGTCCTGCTCGATCGAGCCGGACTCCCTGAGGTCGGCGAGCTGGGGCTTCTTGTCTTCCCGGTTCTCCACCTGGCGCGACAGCTGCGACAGCGCGATCACCGGCACCGACAGTTCCTTGGCCAGGGCCTTGAGGCTCTGGGTGATCTCCGAGACCTCCTGCACCCGGTTGTCGCTGCGCCCCCCGGTGGTGATCAGCTGCAGATAGTCGACCACCAGGAGGTCCAGGCCCGTGGTCCGCTTCAGTCGCCGCGCGCGGGCGGCGAGCTGGGCCATGGGAATGCCGCCGGTGTCGTCGATGAACAGCGGCGCTTCCTGGATCTCGAGCGCGGCGTCGCGCACCTGACCGAATTCCGAGGCGTCGATCTCGCCCTTGCGCACCCGGTCCGACGGTACGCCGGAGACTTCGGCCAGGAGGCGCATGGCCAGCTGCTCGGCCGACATTTCCAGGGAGAAGAAGGCCACGACGCCGCCGTTCACGGTCTTCTTGGAGCCGTCGACCTGAGGCTCCCAGGCGTAGTGGCGCGCCGCATGGAAGGCGATGTTCATGGCCAGCGACGACTTCCCCATCGAGGGGCGCGCGGCCAGGATGACCAGGTCCGAGGGGTGAAGGCCGCCCAGGATCTTGTCCAGGTCGATCAGGCCGGTGGACAGACCGGCCAGGCCGCCGTCGCGGGAATAGGCCTCCGCCGCCATGTCGACGGCCCCGCGCAGGGCGTCGGCGAAGTTCATGAACCCCGTGGACGAGGAGCCGGTCTCGGCCAGGGCGTAGAGCTGCTGTTCCGCCTGCTCGATCTGGTCCCGCGCGCTGGCGTCGGCGTCCCCGGTCGCGTGGGCCGAGATGTCCCCGCCCAGACGGATCAGCTCGCGTCTCAGCGCCAGGTCGTGGATCACCCGGGCGTAGTCGGCGGCGTTGGCCGCGGGCGGGGCGCGGTCTACCAGGTCGGCGAGGTAGCGCAGGCCGCCGAGCTCCTCGAAGCCCGGGTCGCGCCGGAAGCGCTCGACCAGCACGATCGGCTCCGCCAGCTGGCCCTTGCGGATGTGGTCCTCCATCGCCGCGAACAGGCGCTGGTGGAAGGGCTCGTAGAAGTGATGCGCCTTCAGCGCATCGCCGATCCGCTCGTAGGCGGCGTTGTCGAACAGGACGGCGCCGAGCAGCGCCTGCTCCGCCTCGAGGTTCGAGGGCGGGCGCGCGGGGCTTGGATCGATGGAGCGGAGATCGAGGGCGGGAACGACGGCCATGGCCTGAAAATAGCTCAATGAGACGTCAAGATTCGATGTGGCGCCTTTGCGCGCTCACAGGAACATTATGGCAACTGTGGATGGTTTGCGCCTCCTGCGTCAGGCTGCCGCAGAACGGTTGAGGCGCGGATCGCCTCGCCCTCAGGCTGAGCCGGTCACGCCGTCATGAGCCAGGCCAGGTCTTACCAACGAAGGCGACGAGCTTCTCGGGATCGCCTTCGAACAACCGGTCGACCAGGGTCTGGATCTCGGCCGTGACATAGGCCTCGCGCGTCACCAGCGGGTGATAGAGCAGCCGGCCGTCGTCCTTCTGGGAGCGGATGGCCTTCTTCTGCATCAGCCGGCCGAGCAGGGTCTTGATGGTGGCGTCGCCCCAGTCGCGCCGGGCCTTCACCGCCTCGATCAGACGTGCGGGGGACAAGGGGCCGTTGCGCCAGAGGGCCGAGAGGATCTCGCTCTCGGCCTCGGTGACGTGGATAGGGTTTGGCACGTCTCAGACGCCCAGGACCTGGCGGTCGATGCGGGATTCCACCGCCCAGTTGCAGAACACCGCGACGGCGCCGGCCAGGAAGCCGAGGCCCACCTGCAGGAAGGCCTCCGCGAACCCCGGGGCCAGGGCCTTCAACGGCAGATCACCGGGCACGTTGGCGTAGCCGATGGTCATCAGCATCAGCGAAATGCATGCGCCGAGCCCCCCGATGATCGGCCCACCCAGGCGCAGGCCGGACAGGAAGGCGGAACCGCCGGCAAGGCGCCTGCCGCGCGACAGCTTGATCACCAGCACCACGACGGCGGCGACGATCGACGCTGCGAGCAGAACCATGACCACCTTCGGCAGCGGCGGGGACGTGGCGAAGATGTCGGCGGGGGTGATGCGGTGGATGGGCAGGGGTGCGGGCGTGGGCATGAGAGCGCTCCTTAGCTACGTCTGTAATCCAAATGAACTACACGCGTAATTTTTCGTCAAGGCCCTCGTCAAGATCGCCGTCCCGCGAAAGATGCGGCCGCTCAGTCAACGACAACCAATCCGGCAGCGGATAAATTCACCGCAATCTGCACGGGGCGACCCGGCGCTTTGTCCGCCCGAAATGGGAGACCTGAATTGACGTCCACGATCCGCACCGGCGCCAGCCTGCTCGCCCTGGCCGCCGCCCTGACCGCCTTCGGGCCGGCCGCCTCCGCGGCTCCGACCGCTGCGTCCGCGACCGCCGACCTCACCGCTCATAGCTTTGGGTCCTGGGGCTTCGACTTGGCCGGCCGCGACACCGCCGTCCGGCCAGGAGACGACTTCTTCAGCTATGCCAACGGCGGCTACATCCAGAAGACCGAGATCCCGGCCGACCGCAGCTGGTACGGCACCGTCAACATCCTGCGAGACCTGTCGGAGGTCCGGGTGCACGCCATCCTCGAGGGGGCGGCCGTTAACGCCCCCGTACAGCCGGCGGCGGGCGACGTGCAGGGCAAGATCGGAGCCTTCTACAAGGCCTTCATGGACGAAAAGGCGGTCGAAGCCCTGGACGCCAGGCCCCTGGCCCCCGACCTCGACGCC
>CAZTMF010000492.1:0-2958 GCA_964614675.1 uncultured Caulobacteraceae bacterium
CGAGCGCGACGGGCCGCACTATTACAACAGCCTGGTGATGCTGGACGCCGATGGCTCCCCGCTCGGCGTCTATCGCAAGAGCCACATCCCCGACGGGCCGGGCTACCAGGAGAAGTACTATTTCCGGCCGGGCGACACCGGCTTCAAGGTCTGGCCGACCCGGTTCGGCCGCATCGGCGTCGGCATATGCTGGGACCAATGGTACCCCGAGACCGCCCGGGCCATGACCCTGATGGGCGCCGAGGCCCTGTTCTATCCGACCGCCATCGGCTCGGAGCCCCACGACGCCTCGCTGGACACCAGGGACCCATGGCGGCGCGCCATGCAGGGCCACGCGGTGTCCAATGTGATCCCGGTGGTGGCCGCCAACCGCACGGGTTTTGAACCCGGCCCCCAGGCTGGCCAGAACTTCTACGGCTCCAGCTTCATCGCCGACCATCGCGGCGACCTGATCGCCGAACTCGGACGCGAGGACGAGGGTGTGATCGTCTCTACGGTCGACCTCGACTTCCTGGCCACCCACCGCGCCGCCTGGGGGTTCTTCCGTGACCGGAGGACCGACCTCTACGAGGCGCTGGGCCCCGCCAAGGTGTTCGAGCGCTGACCGTCAGCCAAGCGGTCACCAGGGCTGCTGGGCCTCCGCGTCGGTTTCCACCTTGCACATTCCCGCGTCCGGCTTGGACGAAGCGGCGGCGCGCGCCGCGGCGACCTCGGCCTTGGCCTTCTCCAGATCGGCGCGGAACTGAGGATCCGCCTCGATGGCGGAGAACAGGGCCGAGCCGTCCAGGCGGCCGGCGGCGATGTCGCTGGGATAGTGCACGCCGCACACCACGCGGCTCTCGGAATAGACCCGGGCGCGGGACAGGATCTCGGTCGTGCGGTCCGGCGCCAGCTGCGCGAAGATCAGGCCCACCGCCCAGGACACGGTCGAATGGCCGGAGGGGTAGGAGCCCGACTTGGCCAGCGAGGCGGACTTGTCGATGCAGATGTCGCCCGGGATGACGAGATACGGCCGCTTGCGGGCGTAGTGATCCTTGGCCGGATCGATGAACGGCCGGGCGTCTTTGATGACGCGCAGGAGCAGGATGTTCAGAGTCGGCGCCGACGCCGTGTCGAGGGTCACGCCGAGGGAGCACGCGAAGTCCTTGAAGAAGTCTTCGGGAGAACCGCGGTTGTCCTGCTGGGCCAGGCTCCAGCGGGGAGAGCCCGCGAGGTGACGCGTGGCCTTGTAGGCTCGAAGATCCTCGTCCTCCGCCGCGCTCTTGGCGGCGGGCGGGGAAGGCAGGACGCGGATCATGTCGGGAGCCGAGCTGGGCGCCAGATAGCCTGCGACGTCCGCCCGCGCGGTGGAGGTCAGGGTCATGAGCGCCAGGGCGCCCGCCGTCAGGATCGATCGTCTCCAGCCCATGGTTCCGCTCTTCAAAATCCGCCCGGCTCCGGCGCCGCTCGCACACTTGTAACAATCCGACGCCAGTTTGCCCCGCCGATTCCCGGGGAAGTGATGCCGCGCATTCATGACATTCGCATACTGGCCGCCGCCGCACTGGCGCTGGCGTCCGCCGCCTGCCACCGCGAGTCTCAGCCGCACAACGTCATCCTGTTCGTCGCCGACGGCCTGCGCTCGGAGATCGTGACGCCCGAGACCGCGCCGGCCCTGGCCGCCGTGCGCGACCAGGGCGTGGACTTCGCCAACAGCCACTCGGTCTATCCGACCGTGACCACGGTCAACGCCTCGGCCCTGGCCACAGGCCACCTACCTGGCGACACCGGCGATTTCGGGAACAACATCTATGTCGGCGCGCCTCTTGGCCTGCCGGTCAACTCCAGCATCGCGCCGGTCGAGGACGACGACGTCATCGGCCTCTTGAACCAGAGGTTCGGCGGGAACTACCTCGGCGAGACCGGCCTTCTGGCGGCGGCCCGCGCGAAGGGATATTCGACCGCCGCGATCGGCAAGCTCGGGCCCACGGCGGTGGTGGACGCGACCGTCCGCAAGGGCGAGAGCCTCGTCATCGACGACGCCACCGGCTTCACCCAGGTTCCCGGGGCGGGTTTCCCACTGCCGCCAGACTTCAAGCAGGCGATGGCCAAGGCCGGGATCGAGCCCCAGGCGCGCGACCGGGGACTGAACGCTTCGCCCGGCTACTTCAACCTGCCGGGCGTCAAGGTCCCCAACAGCTATCAGCAGGACTGGTTCGTGGACGTCGCGACGAGGGTTGTGCTGCCCCGCTTCAAAGCCGCGCACAGGCCGTTCGCCATGGTGTTCTGGTCGCGTGATCCGGACGGCACCCAGCATAACGAGGGCGACAGCCTGAACAGCCTGACGCCCGGCATCAACGGCCCGACCTCCCTGGCCGCCATTCGCAACGCGTCGGACGACCTGCAGCGGCTGAGGGACGCCCTGAAGCGCCTGGGCCTGGAGAAGACCACCGACATCGTGGTCGTGGCCGACCACGGCTTCTCCACCACCTCGCGGCGAAGCTCCACCAGCCCGGCCGCGAAGATCGCCTATCGCGACGTGCCGCCCGGGTTCCTGCCCCCGGGGTTCCTGGCCATCGACCTCTCCAAGGCCCTGGGCCTGCCGCTCAGGGACGCGCTCGGTCCGGAGATCGAGCTGAAGGGCGGCCCGGCGCCGGCCAGCAACGCCGCCCTGCTCGGCAAGGATCCCAAGTCCCCCGAGGTCGCGATCGCGGCCAACGGCGGATCGGACCTGATCTATCTGCCGGGGCCGAAAGCCAGGGCCCTGGCCCGCCGGATCGTGGACGCCCTGGCGCGCCAGGACTACGTCGGAGGTCTCTTCGTCGCCGATGCCCTGGGGCCGATCCCGGGGACGCTGCCGCTCAGCGCCATAGGGCTCACGGGCGCGGCCAGGACACCCCAGCCTTCGATCATCGTCAGCTTCAGGAGCTGGAGCCTCGGCTGTCGCAAGCCCGAGCTCTGCGCCGTCGAGGTCGCCGA
>CAZTMF010000493.1:0-2947 GCA_964614675.1 uncultured Caulobacteraceae bacterium
ATGTCGGCGCCTACAAGGAGCAGTTCATCACCCGCAACTGGGAGCGGGTGACGCGGTGCCGCAAGCCGGTGATCGCGGCGGTGGCCGGCTTCGCCCTGGGCGGCGGCTGCGAGGTCGCCATGATGTGCGACTTCATCATCGCCGCCGAAAACGCCCGGTTCGGCCAGCCCGAGATCACCCTCGGCGTTTCGCCTGGCGCGGGCGGCACCCAGCGGCTCACCCGGCTGGTCGGCAAGTCCAAGGCCATGGAGATGATCCTCACCGGCCGGATGATGGACGCGGCCGAGGCCGAGCGCTCGGGCCTGGTCAGCCGGGTTGTGCCCGTCGATCAGCTGATCGACGAAGCCATGAAGGCCGCCAAGAAAATCGCCGCCCAGTCGCCGGTGTCGATCATGCTGACCAAGGAGATGGTCGAGGCGGCCTACGAGACCACCCTCAGCCAGGGCGTCACCTTCGAGCGGCGGCTGTTCCACTCCATGTTCGCCCTGGAGGACCAGAAGGAGGGCATGGCCGCCTTCATCGACAAGCGGAAGCCCGAGTTCAAAGGGGCCTAGCGCAACTTCAGGCGCAGGAAGGGCATCCAGCCGGCCGGGCTACTCCCATAGTCCGCGCGGATGGCCTCGGGCACGAAGTTCACCGTCCCCATGGCGCCCAGACCCAGGGCTACGTGCTTGGCCACAGGCAGGTCGTAGACATAGCCGAGGCTGGCTTCAGCCACCCGGAACACCTGCCCCGCCAGGGGGCGGGGCGGCTCGAACAGCTCGTCCTTCTGGACGTCCTCGAAGCGGGCGAAGACCGTGCCGCGGCCGCGGCTCACGGCGCTCTCCACCAGGGCCCCGTCGAGCGCGTGGCCGGGGGAATTGTAGTTGCGGCCCCAGGCCACGGTGGTCTGCCAGTTCCCGCCGGCGAGGGGCCGGTTGTAGGTCGCCGAGGCGGTGATCCTGTGCTGGTCCACGCCGGGCTCCAGCTGCTCGGGGCTCTTGATGAAGCCGTAGCTGGTCTGCAGCGACCAGTTGGGGGTCGGGTTCCAGCTGATCCGGCCGGACCAGGAGTTCAGGTGGAAGGCGTCGAAGTTCCAGCGGCGCCAGTCCGGCTCGCGGCCATTGAAGGCCGAGCCTTCCAGCTTCCACGCCCCGTGGACCACGCCCCAGGTCACCACGCCGTAGGTGATATGGGTCGAGTCCAGCCAGTGGTGGGAGATCGGCGCGGCCGGATCGTCCATGCCGGAGAAGCGGTGCATGAAGGTCACCGGCCCCAGCGCCGGCTCGCCCGGATAGCCCACATAGAGGAAGGCCGAGGACGAAGCGCCGATCGGCAGGCTGTAGGTCCCCGACAGCTCCATGAAGAGGTCGTGCGGATGCTGGCGGTCGACCAGGGGATGGACGCCGTCGGCGGTCTCGCCGGACTGGAGCAACAGCGGATAGCCGTCCGAGCCCATGGCCGGATCCAGCGACAGCATGGTCCGCAGGGTCAGGGTCCCCGGCCCGGCCGCATGCTGGGCCATCAGCATCAACATGCTTTCACTGAAGGTCTTGGACGCGCCGCGCGGGCCGCCCTGGCGGTCGTAGACCAGGTCCACAAAGCCGTGGGCCATGCCGGTCCAGCCGCCGGAGGCGAAGCTGATCCCCTGCATGGGCGCGGAGTCGGGCTGCCAGGCGGTGCCCGAGGCGTCGCGCATCATCGAATAGCGACCGAGCGCCCCGGCCATCATGGTCATGCCGGACGTGTCGCCATGGGCCATGTCCATGCCCGCCATGCTGTCGGCGGCGGGCGGCTGGGGCGGCGCTTGTGCGGGCGCGGGCTGCTCGTGCTGCATGCCGGACATCCCCGGCATGCCCTTCATGTCGTCGGCATGGGCGGCGCCCGACGCCGCCAGGGCCATGAGGGCGCCGGCTAACGCGCGGCGCGCTCCAGAAGCTCGATCAGCTCGCTCGCCTTCTGGCGCTGCTCGGCCTGGTCGCCCGAGACGATGGCCGACTCGATGCAGTGGCCCAGATGGCCCTTCAGCATCTCGGTCTCCACCCGCGCGAGGGCGGCGCGCACGGCCTGCAGCTGGGTCAGGACGTCGATGCAATAGCGCTCCTCCTCGATCATGCGGGCGACGCCTCGCACCTGGCCCTCGATCCGCTTCAGGCGGTTGAGCAGCTTGGGCTTGTCCTGTCGCACATCCGGTCTCCAACCCCTGACCCTTGTATACCCCGTCATGGTATTTCCAAATACCCGTTCGGGGTATATGCCGCCGAGCGTGGAGACGCCGATGCACGCGCACGATCACGGCCGGCGAACGGCCGGAGCGACCGATCCTGTCTGCGGGATGAAGGTGGATCCAGCCGCCACGCCCCACCACGCGGAACATCAAGGACAGGCCTTCCACTTCTGCAGCGCGGGTTGCCGGACGAAGTTCGTCACGGACCCAGCCCGCTACCTCAAGGCCGGGCGCACCCCCTCCGCCTCGCAGGAGGCCGTCTATACCTGCCCCATGCATCCGCAGGTGCGCCAGATCGGCCCCGGATCCTGCCCGATCTGCGGCATGGCGCTGGAGCCCGCGGAGGTCACGGCCGACGCCGGTCCCAACCCCGAGCTCGCCGACATGACCCGGCGCTTCTGGATCGGCCTGGTCCTGACTGTCCCGGTGTTCGTCCTGGAGATGGGCGGCCACATGCTCGGCCATGGCCTCGCTCCGCCCCGCCTCTCCGGCTGGATCCAACTCCTGCTGTCGAGTCCTGTGGCGCTCTGGGCGGGCGGGCCGTTCTTCGAGCGCGGCTGGGCCTCGCTCCGGACGCGGAACCTCAACATGTTCACCCTGATCGCCATGGGCGTCGGGGTGGCCTGGCTCTACAGCCTGGTCGCCGTGCTGGCGCCCGGCGCCTTTCCGCCCGCCTTCCGCGGCCATGACGGCGCCGTCCCGGTCTATTTCGAAGCCGCGGCGGTGATCACCGTGCTGGTG
>CAZTMF010000494.1:0-2939 GCA_964614675.1 uncultured Caulobacteraceae bacterium
TCTTCGGCGGCCAGACCCACAGCCAGAGCCCCGAGGCCCTGTTCACCCACGTGGCCGGGCTGAAGACGGTGATCCCGTCCAACCCCTATGACGCCAAGGGCCTGCTGATCTCGGCCATCGAGGACGACGATCCGGTGATCTTCTTCGAGCCCAAGCGGCTCTACAACGGCCCTTTCGCCGGCTATCCCGACCGTCCGGTGCAGCCGTGGGCCGGGCATGTCAGGAGCGAGGTCCCCGAGGGCCACTACCGCGTGCCGCTGGGCAAGGCGGACATCGTCCGCGAAGGCTCGGCTCTGACGGTGCTCGCCTATGGCTCCATGGTGCACGTGGCCCTGGCGGGCGCGGCCGAAGCCGGGGTCGACGCCGAGGTGATCGACCTTCGCACCCTCCTGCCGATCGATGTCGAGACCATCGCGGCCTCGGTGAACAAGACGGGGCGCTGCGTGATCGTGCACGAGGCGACGCGGACCTCGGGCTTCGGCGCCGAGCTTTCGGCCCTGGTGCAGGAGAACTGCTTCTATCGGCTGGAAGCGCCGATCGAGCGGGTCACCGGCTGGGACACGCCCTATCCGCATGCATTCGAATGGGAATACTTCCCCGGGCCCAAGCGCGTGGCCAAGGCCATGCGCAAGGTCATGGAGGGCTGATCGTGGGACGATTTGTCTTCAAGCTGCCGGATGTCGGCGAAGGCACCGCCGAGGCGGAGGTGGTCGCCTGGCACGCCGCCGTCGGCGACCTCATCGACGAGGACGCGCCGCTGGTCGACGTCATGACCGACAAGGCGACGGTGGAGATCACCTCGCCCGTGCGCGGCAAGGTGCTGTCCGTGGCCGCCCAGGCCGGCGAGATGGCCACGGTCGGCGCGCCCCTGGTCGAGCTCGAAACCGAGGACGAGTCCGTCGAGGAGATCGCCGAGGCGGTGGCGGAAGTCATGCCGCTGCGGCCGGAGCCTGCGCCCAAGCCGTCAGTGGAATCCCCGCCCGAACCGGAGCCGGCCCCGAAGTCGCCGGGGGCGCAGGCGGCTCCGGCTGTGCGGGCCCGCGCCGAGAAGCTGGGGCTGGACCTGGCGACGATCAGAGGGTCGGGGCCCCGCGGCCGGATCACTCACGAGGACCTGGACGCTCAGCTGCTGCGCGGCGGGGCCGCCCCACGTCCGGCCAGGGAGGCGCCGCGGCGGGATGAGCAGGTCAAGGTCATGGGCCTGCGCCGCCGCATCGCCGAGAAGATGGCCGAGTCCAAGCGGCGCATCCCGCACTTCGGCTATGTCGAGGAAGTTGACGTCACGGAGCTCGAGGCCCTGCGCAAGCATCTGAACCACACCCATCCGGACCGGCCGCGCCTGACCTTGCTGCCCTTCCTGATGGCCGCGGTGGTCAAGGCGGCGGCGGCCTTCCCTCAGATCAACGCGCGCTATGACGACGAGGCTGGGATCGTCACCCGCTCGGGCGCGGTGCACATCGGCATCGCGGTGCAGACCGAGGCGGGCCTGATGGTCCCCGTCGTGCGCAACGCCGAGCGGCGGGACCTCTGGGACAATGCGGCCGAGCTGGCGCGGCTGGCGTCAGCCGCCAGGGCCGGAACGGCGGCGCGCGATGAGCTCTCGGGCTCGACCATCACCATCACCAGCCTCGGCCCCCTGGGCGGGATCTCCCACTTCCCG
This sequence comes from uncultured Caulobacteraceae bacterium, assembly GCA_964614675.1. Taxonomy (GTDB): domain Bacteria; phylum Pseudomonadota; class Alphaproteobacteria; order Caulobacterales; family Caulobacteraceae; genus JANWHQ01. The sequence goes on from CAZTMF010000494.1 coordinate 1,661, forward strand.
GTGATCAACCATCCGGAGGTGGCGATCCTGGGCCCCAACAAGATCGTCGAGCGTCCGGTCGTGCGTCACGGCCAAGTGGTCGTCCGGCAGATGATGAACATCTCTTCGGCCTTCGATCACCGTGTCGTGGACGGCCAGGAAGCGGCCGAATTCATCCAGCGCATCAAGGGGATGCTCGAGCACCCGGCCTCGCTGTTCGTGGATTGAAGCCTAGGCCGCCGGCGTATCGGCGCAGGCTGGGCCCTTGGACGCCAGCGGCGCGCGGGCCCGGAACGCCAAATGCTTGGAGCCCAGGAAGTTCACCACCATGCCGCTGCCGGCGCCGAGCGCAAGCGGGAGCATGATCAAGGGCCATTGCTTCAGCCCTGGGAACAGGAAGAGGCAGAGCCCGTACACCACCAGGTTGGCGCCCCACCCCACGCATTGGACGCCCAGATAGAGGGCCGCCGAACGCGCCTTGCCCGTCTGCCGGCCGGTCTTGAAGGTCCAGACCCGATTGATCACCCAGGTCACCGCACAGGCGATCAGGAAGGAGGGGATGCGGCCGGTGTAGTAGCCGAGGCCCAGGCGCAGGAAGACCTGCAGCAGGCCCGTGTCCATCACGAAGCCCAGGCCGCCGACCACCACGAAGCGGACGAACTCGGGATCCAGCCGCCTCAGCGCCGTCTCCTTCATCTCTGGCAAGCGCCCGAGGGCTGGCTGCAGCCTGTCCCAGGCGGCGTCCAGATTGTCGAGCCCGGCGCGGGTCCTCAATTTCGCCCAGGCTGTCTGCGGAACCAGCGCCATGGCCAGGAGCAGGGTCTCGGCCGGGATCAGCCAGATCACCCGCGCCTGGTAGCGGGCGAAGGGTCCGGCGATCATGCCGCAGATGCCGGCGTTGAGAAACACGGCCGAGGCGATGAACAGGCAGGCCGCGGTCGCCCGGCTCATCGGGTCCGACCAGAGGAAGCGGCGGCGGCGAACGGCGCCCAGCAGGGTCGAGCCCTGGCAGAGTGCGACGACCAGGCCGAGCATCGAGAGGATGACGATCGGGGTGTCGACCAGCTCGAGCCCGTCGATGGTGATCTTGGGCTCGCAGAGCTCGCCGTACTGGCCGCAGGGGCCGACCCCGCGCATCAGACCCACCAGATTGGTCTTGCCCCAGTACTTGTGGAGCATGAAGGCCGTCGGTCGGCGCAGCGGGTCGTCGACGTAGAACTCGGTCAGTTGCTCGCCCCAGTCCTTCAGCGAGGCGACGGTCTGGGCCACCGGGTGATGGAAGAAGGTGGCGATGACAAAG
>CAZTMF010000495.1:0-2937 GCA_964614675.1 uncultured Caulobacteraceae bacterium
CCTTGAACGGCGAGATCATGTCGCCGATCACATATTCCGGCGCGTCGTGCAGCAGGGCCGCCAGCCGCCAGCGCGGCTCGGCGTCGGGCTGCAGCCGACGGACCAGGTCTTCGACCACCAGGCAGTGCTGCGCCACCGAGAAGGCGTGCGCGCCGACCGTCTGACCGTTCCAGCGCGCCACCCGGGCGAGGCCGTGCGCGATGTCGTCGATCTCGACATCCAGCGGGGAAGGATCCAGAAGGTCTAGCCGGCGGCCGGACAGCATCCTTTGCCAGGCCCGGGGCTCGGCTTTTTGACGCCGGTCATTTGACACCGGATGCTTCCCTGCCACGAATGCGCTTCGATGCTTTGATAGGGCGCCGAAGAGGATGGATCGAGCCATGCCGCGGACGACCAAGGCCAGTTGGGCCAGGATCATGGCCCCCCTTTCCGGCGGAAAAGGGGACGCGGCCGTTCTCGCCGCCGCCGCCGAGCTCGCCCGGCCGTTCGGAGCGGAGGTCTCGGGCGTTTATGCCCCGGCCGACGTGGCCGACCTGATGCCCTGGATGGGCGAGGGCTTCATGGGCGGGGTGCAGATCACCGCCGTCGAGAGCCTGAAGGAGGCTGCAAGCGTGGGCGAGGCCAACGCCCGGGCCGCACTGGCGGCATGTCCGGCGACGCAAAAGAGCTTCACCAATCTGGATTCGCCGGTCTGGGCCTCGCTCGCCGTGGAATCCCGGCTTTCGGACGTCGTGGTGTTCGACGACGAGGCGGCGCGCGGCAAGGGGCCCTTGGCCGAGGCATTCCAGCAGCTGGTCGCCAATGAACAGAGGCCCACCGTGGTGGCCCGAAGCGGGCTCAAGGCCGACGGCGTCATGGCGGTCGCGTGGGACGGCGGCAAGGAAGCCACCCGGGCCACCCGCACGGCCATGCCGCTGCTGGAGAAGGCGTCGCGCGTGGTGATCATCGGCGCCACCGCCGCCTCCTCGCGCGAATTTGACCCTCACCGGCTTCAGGAATTCCTCGGCGCGCGGGGCATCCAGGCCGATGTGGAACTGGTCAAGGAATCGGGGGACGCCGCGGCGCTCCTCCTGGGTGTCGCCAGATCATTGGGCGCGAGCCTTTTGGTCTCCGGCGCGTTCGGACATGCAAGGCTCAGGGAGTTCATTTTCGGCGGGACCACGCGCAGCTTGCTGCAGGCGGACCATCCCTCCCTGTTCCTGTCGCACTAGTTGAAGGAGCCAGACGTCGAATGGGCCTGAATCGCATCGTCATGCGCTTGGCGCGCAATCCCGGCACCGAGTTCGCGGGAGGGGACGACCATCGCGGCTACGCGCTCACAGCTCCCCTGACGCCCGACGGCAAGCTCGACGAGACCGCCTACGTCAAGGTCAAGGGCCAGTGCAACGTGCGCCGGTTCGCGCCCGACGAGGATCCGGTCGACGGCAAGTTGATGCACCGCCGCGAGCGCTGGTTCTTCGACTATGACCAGGACGACATCGCCGACGACGAGCCGATCTATCGCCTGGGCGAGCACCGCTTCGCCGTGGGTGAATACGTCACGGTCACCGACGAGGAAGGCCGGCCGTTGACCTACAAGGTGGTCGAGGTCGCACCGGCGGCCTGAGGCCTGAGGCTAGCCGCGGCCCCGCGCGGTCCGGCGCGCCAGCGCCTTCACCTCGTTGAACACCTCTTCGTGCTCGTCGGCCTTGCTCTGGAAGCTGGCGATCACGAGCGGTCCAGCCTTGGGTCCCAGGGCCTCGTAACCGACGCTTCGCCAGCCGTCCGGTCCCGGGGTCTTGGAGACCAGGATCAGGCTCTCCTCGAAGTTCGGACCGAACGAGCGGGCGCGGACCACCGCGCCGCTGTCGTTGGCGTCGACGGTGAACTGACCCCTGCCATGGTCGCCGCCCCGGATATGGGCCGAATTGTCGTGGCCATCGGCGTCGATGTGCACGTTCCCCACATGGACGTTGGCGTTCTTGTCGTCGGCGTGGATCGAGATGCCCGGCAGGTCGATGTTGACGTTGTCCTTGTCCGTGGGCGGCGTCGGAGGCGGATTGGACGCCGGCGCGGCTGGCGGGGGCGGCAGCATGGACTGCATCTGGGTCTCGACCGGCGACAGAACCGCGTCGGCGTCGCCGGTGAAGGAAACCAGCTTCAGCTGCAGCTTGGCGCCGTCCGATCCCGCGTAGTCGCAGCTCTTGCCGTCGGGGGCGACGCCGGTGCGCTGGAACGAGCCCTGCGATTCCGGGCAATTCAGCTGGGCCAGCGGCTTGAGCGGCGTCCGGTGCCCGCCCGGGCGCACGCACCCGGTCACGGCCAGGGCCGAAACGCTGATAGCGATCAGGGCGAAGGTCTTCATCCCACGTCCTCCTTCGCCGGCAGGTTTGGGAGGACGTCTCCGCGAGGTCCAGTGAATTCGCGGTAAGGGGAAGCTCAGGTGATCCGCTTCACCGACACTGGATCCGAGGCCGGGAAGGTCTCTTCGACTCCCTCGTCGAGCAGCTCCTCCTGGCGCCGATTGACCTCGTCAGGCGCGTCCTCGGGCCTGGCGCCGGTCGGGCGGTCCCTGGAGACCGCCCGGTCGCGGTAGCCCAGGTCCTCGAGATCGCAGTCCGACAGGTCCTCGGACTCATAGGCGGCCTCGTCATCGTCGTCGGGATCTGTCGCGTCATCGACATCGGCCACATCCTCGACCTCAGCCTCGTCGAGATCGAGCATGTCGACGCCGTCCTCGGCGTCGGAATCGTCATCGTCGTCGACGTCGTCGTCCTCTTCCTCGTCCTCGAGTTCGTCGTGAACCGAGTCGTCGAGATCCTCGTCGTCTTCGAGGTCCTCGTCATCGAGGGTGGCGGGGTCTAGCTCGTCGGCGTCCAGGGCCTGGGTGTCGCGGCTGTCGCCGAGCGCCCGCGTGGCGTCATAGACGTCCGGCATCTCCTCGAGTGTCACGAACTC
>CAZTMF010000496.1:0-2923 GCA_964614675.1 uncultured Caulobacteraceae bacterium
CGGGGGCGAAAGCCCGTCCCAGCCGTTTAGCTCCCGAGCGCAGGGAGCGAGACATGGCCACACGGCCCGATTTCAACTTCGAAGAGGCCATCCACGGCATCCTGGAGACGAGGACGGCGCTGGAGCGCGGCCTGGCGAGCATGAGCCGTCTGGAGCGGCTGCTGTCCGAACGTCCCGCCGCCTTCGGCCCGCTCGCCGAGCCGGCGTTCCGGCTGCGGGACCGGCTGATCGAGGATCTGGGGACGCTGGACGCCCAGCTTGCGCAGGCGGACTCGAATCCCGCGGGGGGTGGCGAGGCGGGGAAACGCGCAACGGATGATCTGGACGTGCCTCTCGGCGACGCCGTGGCGCTGGGGGGTCAGTAGCGACCCGACTGGCCAGGACTCAGTGGAGCACCGTGAACAGGGGCACGCCCATCCGGTGCACCTCGACCGCGCAAAGCTTCCGTTCCTCGATGATGCGCCGGACGGCCGGAACGACGTCTTGCTCGGCGAAGCAGACCAGCGGCTCGAAGTGAGGCCCCTGCCGGTCCCCGTGAAGGTACAGCTCGAAGGCTTGGAGCATCGGTGACATGGCGTCCCTCGGGGCTGTCTTCTGCCCTAAAGCCGAGCCTACGATCGCGTTCCCAAGCGGTGGGCGAATGTGGCCTTTGGGCATCGTTCTGGTGCGTCTCCGCAACACTGGGACTCAATGCAAAACAGTGTTCGCCGGCCGATTGCTAATCGCCCCAGCCTAAGCTTCCATCCGCCTCGGGCTTGGGCGCCCGGGGACTCTCTCAGATGGATCGCAACCAGAAGATCCTGGCGGCTGCCGTGGCGGCCGCCTTGCTGCTTGGGCTGGGCGGCGGGTTCCTGATCGGGAAGAACTCGCACGGCGCCCCGCACGCGGCGACCGCGGCCAATGTGGCGCGGCAGGAGACCGGGTTCGTCTGGCCCTTCTTCGGCCATCCCCGCTCGGCCAGCGCGCGCCGCGCCGGCCAGAAGAAGCCGGACGGCTTTGCGGTCTGGACCACGCGGATCGACACCTCTCACGCCCAGCCGGTGGCCTGCATCCGCATGACCCGGCCCCTGGATACGTCCAAGTCCTATGCCGACTTCGTGCTGATTTCGCCGGAGATCGGCGGAACGCCCGCGGTGGCGGCCCGGGGCGACGAGCTCTGCGTCGGCGGCATGGGCCTGACCGACCATCGGGTGACCCTGATCAAGGGCCTGCCCGCCCAGTCGGGCGAGACCCTGGCGGCCAACCAGGACGTCGACTTCACCTTCGGGGACAAGCCGCCCTATGTCGGCTTCGCCGGCGACGGGGTGATCCTGCCGCGCGAGGACGCCGACGGCGTGGGGATCGAGACCATCAACGTCTCGCGCCTCGCCATCGAAGTCTGGCGCGTGCCCGACCGCAACCTGGTGCGTCGCCAGATCGTCAAGACCGATCCCGCCGGCGAGGGCGACTATCTCAGCGACTACGACTCAAAACCCGACGACGAAGGGCGCGTGGTCTGGAAGGGGACGGTCGCCGTCGCCGGCGATCCCAGCCAGAAGTCGACCACCGTCTTCCCCCTGGGCGCGGTGCTGAAGGAGCTGAAGCCCGGCGGCTATGTGATCAAGGCCAAGGACGCCTCGGGCGGCCGGGACGTGAAGGCGGGCGAAGAGGACTCCCAGCAGGTGGCGCAGGCCAGCCGCTGGATCATGTTCACCGACATGGCGATCACCTCCTACACGGGCTCGGACGGCCTGGACGCGGTGGTGCGATCGCTGAAGACCGCCCGGCCGGTGTCCGGGGTGCGCGTCGCCCTGGTGTCGAACGACGGCGAGGACCTGGGCTCTGGCACGGCCGACGCCGCGGGTCGCGTGCGCTTCCCCCACAGCCTGCTCACCGGCGACGGCTCGTCGCATCCGAAGATGCTGATGGCCTATGGGCCCCAGGCCGACCTGGCGGTGCTGGACCTCGACCGCAGCCCGGTGGACCTGTCGGCCCAGGGGATCGGCGGGCGGCCGGCCGACGGCCAGAGCGCCACCGCCGGGCGCGAGGCCAAGACCGCCATCGACGGCTATCTCTATGCCGACCGGGGCATCTACCGCCCGGGCGAGACCGTGCACCTGGTGGCCATGGTGCGCGACCAGCGCGGCAAGGCGGTGAAGGATCGCAAGGGCCAGCTGGTGGTCAAGCGGCCCTCGGGCACGGTGTTCGCCAAATACGACTTCCTGAACAACGAGACCGGCGCCATCGCCCGGGACATCGCCGTCCCGGCCGGGGCGCCGCGCGGGCGCTGGAGCGCCGCCCTGCAGATCGAGGGGATCGACGATCCCTCCGGCCAGATCAGCTTCTCGGTCGAGGACTTCGCGCCCCAGCGCCTGGCGGTGACCGCCACCGGCCAGGCCGAGACGCCGCTGCTGGCCAAGCAGACCCGCAAGGTCGACGTCTCGGCGCGCTATCTCTACGGCGCGCCCGGCGCGGCGCTGCAGACGCAAGGCGAGGCGCGGATCAAGACCGATCCCAATCCCTTCCCCGCCTTCAAGGACTACCAGTGGGGCGACGCCGAGAAGCCCTTCGACGAGAAGGCGCTGGACCTCACCGCCACGGTCACCGACGGGGCGGGCCATGCGGTGCTGTCGGTGGATTCCGGCGAAGCGGGCGACACCGACCAGCCCCTGACCGCTTCGGTCGTCGCCTCGGTGTTCGAGCCGGGCGGGCGGCCCGTTCGCGAGGGCGTGGACCTGAAGATCCGGCCCCGGGCCCTCTATCTCGGGGTCAAGGTCGACCAGCCGGAGGGCGGCGGCGATCCGGCCGCCGTGAATTTCGACGTGATTGCGGTGGACGCCTTCGGGCGGCGGGCCGCGGCGCCGGGCACGGTCTGGACGATCATCGCCGAGAACTGGGACTACGACTGGTTCCAGAAGGACGGCAAATGGCAGTGGCGCCGCTC
>CAZTMF010000497.1:0-2913 GCA_964614675.1 uncultured Caulobacteraceae bacterium
CTGCTCTATGCGGTGAGCCGCAACTGGAACCGCCCGGGCGCCACCGAGCCTCAGCGAACCGACATCGCAACCATCGCCGAGCCCACGCCCCAGAAGTGGCCGCAGAAAGTGTTCGAGGGCCAGACGAAGGCGAAGTAGCGCTTCCTCTCCTCCCCCGTTTCACGGGTGAGGAGCGGCTCGTTGACCCCGGGTTAACCATAAACCCCCGACCATGCCGGCCCCTGGTCCGGATTTGGTCATGCCCCAAGCTCTTGCTCGCGCCGTCCCGCTCGAGGCCCTCCCGGAGGCCGCGCCGCCGCGCGACTTCCGCTCGCCGCGCGCGGACCTGAACGGCAAGGTCGTGCTGATCACCGGTGGCACCGGCTCGTTCGGCAAGGCCTTCGTGAAGATGGTCTGCGCCGAGTTCCAGCCCAGGAAGCTGATCGTCTTCTCGCGCGACGAGCTGAAGCAGTACGAGATGGCCCAGTCCTTCTCGCCCGAGCGCTATCCGTTCATGCGCTATTTCATCGGCGACGTGCGCGACGTGGCGCGGCTGCAGATGGCGCTCCGGGGCGTCGACTACGTCATCCACGCCGCGGCCCTGAAGCAGGTGCCGACCGCCGAGTACAATCCCTTCGAGTGCATCAAGACCAACGTCATGGGCGCCGAGAACGTGGTCAACGCGGCCATCGCCTGCGGCGTGAAGCGGGTGGTGGCGCTGTCCACCGACAAGGCGGCCAATCCGATCAATCTCTACGGCGCCTCCAAGCTCGCGGCCGACAAGATCTTCTGCGCCGCGGAGGCCATGGCCGGCGACTCAGGGACCGCGTTCAGCGTGGTCCGCTACGGCAATGTGCTGGGCTCTCGCGGCTCGGTCGCGCCCTTGTTCCGCCGCCTCGCGGCCGAGGGCGCCGCGGACCTGCCGATCACCGACGCGCGCATGACCCGCTTCTGGATCACCCTGGATCAGGGGGTGAACTTCGTGCTCTCGAGCATGGAGATGATGCGCGGCTCGGAGATCTTCGTGCCCAAGATCCCCTCCTCCCGCACCGCCGACCTGGCCTCGGCCGTCGCGCCGGAGCTGCCGCACCGCGTGGTCGGCATCCGCCCGGGCGAGAAGCTGCACGAAGTCATGGTCCCCGAGGACGACGCCCGCTCGACCGTTGAGCTGCACGACCGCTACGTGATCCTGCCGAGCGGTCATGAGCGCCGTCGGGCCCAGTATCTCGATGACGGCGGCCGGCCGGTGGCGGACGGCTTCTCCTACGCCTCGGACCGCAATCCCGAGCCCCTGGACGCCCGCGGCCTGCAGACGCTGCTGGGCATGGCGATGGCCCGCGAGGGCTAGCCGGTCTGGGCGAAGGCCGCTTCGGACCCCCCGTTCACCGCCTCGGCGATGGCCGCCACCAGCTCCTCGGTGCGGATCGGCTTGCCGATGTGACCGTCGGCGCCCGCCACGCGGGAGGCGGCCAGCTGCTCGGGTGCGACATTGGCGCTGACAACGACGATGGGCAGCCGCGCCCGGCCCGACTCGGCCTCCTCGCCGCGGATGGCGCGGATGGCGGAAAGGCCGTCCATCACCGGCATCTGCAGGTCCATCAGGGCGATGTCGTAGGGCGAGCCACGGACGGCCTCGACCGCGAGCTGGCCGTTCTCGACGCACTCTGCCTTGGCGCCCAGGGCCGACAGCATCAGCTCAGCGACCTTGCGGTTGGTCGGATTGTCCTCGACCACCAGGATCCTGAGGCCGGTCGGGGAAACCTCGGCGGCGTCGGGCCCCGGCTCGGTCTCCTCGGGCGCCTCAGAGAGCTTCAGAGGCAACTCGACCGTGAAGGTGGCGCCGCGGCCGGGGCGGCCGACCGCCCCGATGGTCCCGCCCATCAGGTCGACCAGCTGGCGGCAGATGGCGAGACCCAGCCCCGTGCCGCCGAACCGGCGGGTGAAGGACGCGTCGCCCTGCTCGAATCGCCGGAACAGACGCTCTGCGGCGTCGGGGTCGAAGCCGACGCCCGTGTCGGCGACCGCCAGCACGTGGCGCAGCATCTCGCCCGCCCCGACGGTGGACAGCTTCAGGGTGACGCCGCCCGAGGCGGTGAACTTCACCGCATTGCTGATCAACTGGCCGAGCACCTGGCGGATCCGCTCCGCATCGGCGAGCACGGCCGGTTCGGCGGAGCCGTCGATCTCGACCTCGAGCGCCAGGCCCTTGGCCGCGGCGGCCGGGCGGTGCTGGTCGGCCGCGGCGCGCACCACCTCGGCCAGGCGGGTCGGGGCCAGGGCCAATTCGACCTTGCCGGCGTCCAGGTGCGCGAAGGTGAGCAGGTCGCCCAGGAGCTCGTTCAGCGCCGCCGCCGACTCCCTGATGCCGCCGGCGATCTGCTGCTGGCCGGGGTCGATCGCCCCGCGCTCCAAGGCTTCGGCGAGGCCCAGCACCCCGTTCAGGGGCGTGCGGATCTCGTGGCTGAGGTTGGCGAGGAAGTCGCTCTTGGCCTTGCTGGCCGCCTCGGCCCGCGTCAGGGCCAGTCGCAGGGCCTGGGCCTGCTCCTTCATCTCGGTGATGTCGACGCGGAGGCCAATGACGCCGCCGTCCGAGGTCGCCCGCTCCTCGATCATGATCCAGCGGCCGTCCGAGACGCGCTGCTCGTGGCGGACGCCCGGATTCTTCATCAGCGCCAGGCGCTCGGCGATCCAGTCCTCCTCGCGGCCGACGGCGTCGGGATAATCGCCACGGGCGACGCCGATCCTGAGCGTTTCCTCGAGCTTGCGCCCGGGTGCGAACAGGTCGGCCGAGCGATGGTAGATCTCGGCGTAGCGCTCGTTCCAGAGGACGTAGCGGCCTTCCGCGTCCAGGAAGACGATGCCTTCCGGCAGGACGTCGATGGCTTCGCGCAGGCGCTGCTCGGCGCGGCGCGCATCGCCTTCGGCCTGTTCCAG
>CAZTMF010000498.1:0-2908 GCA_964614675.1 uncultured Caulobacteraceae bacterium
CCCGGGAACTCCACCGGGCTTTCCCAGCCGTCGGCGGAGACGGCCGAGACGCCGAAGAACCAGTCGTCGATCACGACCCCCTTCAGGGTCGTGGCCCCGGCCGGCCCGGCCCAGCGGCTGTCGCGCCAGCGCGCCTCGGTAGTGTCGCGCCACCAGACCCGATAGCCGGCGGCGTCCGGCGACGGGGTCCAGCTGACCTTGGTGTCGGGCGAGACCGCGCCTTCGATCTTCACGTCGTCCGTCGGCGCGGGGGCCGAGGCCAGGGCGGCCAGGGTGATGGCGTTCAGCCGCGTCACCTGGGCGAGATAGGGGAAGTCCACGCCCTCGATCACGTCGCCATAGGCGACGCCGTCCTGGGTGCGCACGTCCTGATGCTGGCGGGTGTAGTTCTCGGCCGCCTCGGTCACCCGCACGGCCGGAAAGCCCGCCTCGAGCATGCGCACCTGATCGCCGCCCCGGCTGAAGCGGTCGGTGCGGTAGACCATGCGCACGTCGAGACTGGTCAGATACCTGCCAGCCAAGGCGTCGATGTATCGGGCGAGCTCGCGCGAGGGACTGTCGACCTCGCCGCCGTTGTAGCGCCGGCGATCCGCCTGGGCCTGGGTCTCGGTGGCCTTGGTCCCCTCGGAGAAGACCCTCACGTGGGTGTTGTCGATCACCCCCGACAGGCCGTGGATGTTGCCGACGATGTCGTTGTTGAGGTCGGCCTCGACCTTCCAGCCCTGGGCCTTGGCATATTTGGCCAGGAGCGCGCCGCCGTAGAGGTTCTGCTCCTCGCCCTGCAATGCCGCATAGACGATGGTCGCCGCATAGCGATGGCGCGAGAGCACCCGCGCGGCCTCGATCACCGCCGCAACCCCCGAGCCGTCGTCATTGGCGCCGGGCGCGTCGCGCGTGGCGTCCATCGCGTCGGAATTGCGGGAATCCAGGTGGCCGGAGATCACCACCACCCGATTCGGATCGGTGGTCCCCGGCTGGATCGCGAGCACGTCCATGATCTCGGTGGGCTTGGGGATGCGCTCGCCTGAGACCACGTCGGTAGGCGTCTCGACCCGAAGGCAACCTCCGCAGCTCGAGGAGATCGCCTCGAACCGGGATTTCACCCAGCGCCGCGCGGCGCCGATGCCGCGGGTGTCGGACCTGATGTCGGACAGGGTGTGGCGGGTGCCGAAGGAGACCAGCTTGGCGATGGTCGCGTGCAGCTCGTCCGGGCTGACATCGGCCGCGATCTCACGCAGCAGAGGGTGGTCGTCCGAAGGCGCCGAGGCGTCGGAGGCCAGGGCGGGCCCGCCCAGCGCGGCGAGGACGAGAAGCGTGCCGAGGATCTTCACGGCCGCGCTTTAACGCGGGCGGGCGGCGCGATCCACCAAAGGACGACCACTGCCGCAAACATCACAAGATAGATCGCGCTGAACGCCCAGATCGGCAGCGGCCAGTAGATCAGGCGGTCGACCAAGCGCTGGATCAGGGGCGGCTGGCCCTGAACGCCCAGAAGCCGGTCCTCCCAGCTGGTCAGGAAGCACGCTCTGCCCAGCGTCGCCTGGACCGCGACCGTCGCCCAGCTCAAAAGGTGCAGCGCCCGCCACCAGCGCACCCGCACCCAACGCCAGCCGAGCTGCGCACCAAGCGGAATGGCGAAGAGGCCCAGCACGTTGAACCCGATCACCACGACATGGATCGCGAGGATCAGGGCGGCGGCCTGGGCGGGGCTCATCAGGCGTCCTGGATCGCCGCCCAGACCTTCAGCGCCTGGACCGTCTCGCGCACATCGTGCACCCGCACGGCCGCCACGCCCTGGGCGGCGCCCCACAGGGCCCCCGCCAGCGATCCGCCCAGCCGGTCGTCGGCCCCGACGGCGGTTTCGTCGATGGAGCGGATGAACCGCTTGCGGCTGACGCCCAGCAGCACCGGGAAACCCGTCGCGACCAGCCGGTCCAGATGGCGCAGCAGTTCGAGATTGTGCTCGGGCGTCTTGCCGAAGCCGATGCCGGGGTCCAGCCAGATGCGCTCGCCGCTCACGCCGGCCGCGGCGACGGCGGCGACGCGATCCATCATGAACGCCGTCACGTCCTGGGCCACGTCGTCGTAGCGCGGATCCTGCTGCATGGTGCGCGGATCGCCCTGCATGTGCATCAGCGCCACCTCGCAGCCGAGCTCGGCGGCGACGGCCGGGCTGTCCGGCGACCAGCCAAGGGCGGTGATGTCGTTCCACATGTCCGCGCCCGCCGCCACGGCGGCCCTGGCCACGCCTGGCTTCATGGTGTCGATGGAGATGCGGACCGGGCTCTCGCTTCGGATCTGCCGGATCAGCGGGACGACGCGGGCGATCTCGTCGGCCTCGGAGACGGGGTCTGCGCCCGGCCGGGTGGATTCCCCGCCGACGTCGATCATGTCGGCGCCCTCGGCGATCATCCTGCGAGCGTGGGCCAGGGCCGCCCCCGCGTCCAGGAAGCGGCCGCCGTCCGAGAAGCTGTCGGGCGTGACATTGACCACGCCCATGACCAGGGGCCTTTGCATGGCCGCCACATAAGGCCAGCCGCGCCCGGCGCAAAAGAAAAGGGGCGCGCCCCTCGCGGGACGCGCCCTTCAAACTCTGCTGGTCCGGACCTTACGCGGGGGCGGCGCCGGTCTCAGGCGGGCTTTCCGGCGCGTGGGTCAGGGGCACGGCCATCGAAGGCGGCGCCGAGCGGCGCTCTTCGGACGCCTCGCGCACCGGCGGAATGCCCTGCAGCACCTTGATGATCTCGTCGCCCGAGAGGGTCTCGTACTCGAGCAGCGACTTGGCCAGGGTGTGCAGATCCTCGAGCCGGGTGGTGAGGATGTTCTTGGCCTCGTCGAAACCCTGCTGGACCAGCCGCTTGACCTCGGAGTCGATGATCTTGGCGGTCTCGGCCGAGATGTTCTGGGT
>CAZTMF010000499.1:0-2905 GCA_964614675.1 uncultured Caulobacteraceae bacterium
TCCCGACCACCCGTCCGGCCGGCCCGCGGCGCATGACCCAGACGAGCGCCAGGCCACAGGCGCCGAGCAGGCAGGAGACCAGCGAGGTCTTGGAGGTGGAGAGCAGCACCAGCAGAAGGCACAGCCCCGCGGTCGGCCACCAGAGCTTCGCACGGCGGGGCTCCAGCAGCGCCGCCGCCGCGCACACCATGAAGCCGATGGTCATCAGGTTGCCGAGGTCGTTCTTCTCCACCCAGAACCCCCGCCAGGCGCCGGGAAACAGGGTCTGCATCCGCCCGAAGCTGGGGATCGCCACGCCAACGACGAGGCTGCCCACGGCCAGGATTCCGAGGGCGGTCGCCAGGATCTCGGCGATGCCGGCCCAGCGCCACCGGGCCGCGAGGAGCACCCCGCCCAGGGTGGTGAAGACAAGGGCCACGACGCGGCGCAGGGTCTGGTCGGGATTGATCGACCAGAAGGTCGAGGCCGCCACCACCCAGAGGATCAGGATAAGCAGCGGCTGGCGAAGAAGCGTGCGCAGCACCTCGCCCGGATTCGCGGCCAGGAGCAGCACCGCAACACCATAGGCCGGGAAGAACATCGCCCGCACCACGGCGGATTCCGAGCCGTTGCCGTTCTCGCCCTGCAGGGCCGTCAGCCAGAACTGGGTGAAGATCATCACCATCAGCACGGCGGCGGAGAAGGCGGCCATGCCGAAGGCCGTCAGCCGCTGTCCTTCAGGCCGCCGCGCGGCCGCGCGCGGAGCTTCCCGCGCCCAGCTCATCCACGATGGCGAATCGACCATGGAGGGAAGGTAGCAGCTGGGCTCGTGACCCTCTCCCCCTGCGGGAGAGGGTTCGCATCGCCAGCCTCTCCGCCTCAGTGGACGTTCCTCTCGGCTCCCTGCCAGAACCGCGCGCGGATGGCCTTCTTGTCGAACTTGCCGGCGCCGGTGCGGGGCACCTCGGCCCAGACGTGCACGGCCTTGGGGGCCTTCACCCCGCCCAGTCGCGCCTTGCAGTGGGCGATGATCTTTTCAGGCGCGACGTCGGCGCCCTCGTTCAGGGCCACGATGGCGGTGACCGCCTCGCCCCATTTCTCGTCCGGCGCGCCGATCACGGCGCATTCGCGCACGCCGTCCAGCTCCATCACCGCCGCCTCGACCTCGGCCGAGAAGACGTTGAAGCCGCCGGTGACGATCATGTCCTTCTTGCGGTCGACGATATAGACGAAGCCGTCCTCGTCCCGGCGGCCGACATCGCCGGTGTGGTGCCAGCCGAAGGCGCGGGCCTCGGCCGTGGCCTCCGGCAGCTCGAAATAGCCGTCCCCGACCAGGCCTCCGCGGACCACGATCTCGCCCACCTCGCCGGGCGGCAGGAGCCGGCCTTCGTCATCCATGATCCCGATGCGCACGGGATAGCTCGGCCGGCCGCAGCTCATCAGCCGTTCCGGGTGATCGCCGCCGGCCGAAGCGGCGACCACTTCGGGCGGCAGCCAGGTGACGATCATGTGCGCCTCGGTCTGGCCGTAGCTCTGGCACATGCAGGGGCCGAACACCTCGACCGCCTGGCGGAACTTGTCCGGCGACACCGGCGAGCCGGCCAGAAGGAAGTACTTAAGGCTGGAGTAGTCGAACTGCCGCGCATTGGGGTGCGCCAGCATGGAGTAGAGCGCCGTCGGCGGCAGGAACATGTGGGTGACGCGATGCTCGCCGATCGCCCGCATCACCAGCTCGGCGTCGAACCTCGGCAGCACGACCACCGTCGCGCCCATGGCGACCGCGGCCATGGCGACCGGGCCCGCGGCGTGGGTCAGGGGGGCGGTGGCGAGGCAGACGGGATCTTCGGCCGGCATCAGGTTGCCGATGGTCTCCATCAGCGTCCCCCAGCTGCGATTGGGGATGCGCACGCCCTTGGCGGGACCGGTGGTGCCGCCGGTGGCGATGATGGCCACGAGGTCGTCGGGATTGCCCACCGCGTCGCCCCAGTCGGCGAGCTCGCCGCCGTCGCCGGTCGTCATGAACGCCTCGAGCGATGGATCCGGGCCGTCGTCGGCGTCCAGGCAGATCGCGTGGCGGATGGTCGGGACCCTGGCCTTCACTTCGGCCGCTTCGGCGGCGAGGCTCGAATGGTAGAACAGCCAGCCGGCCCGGACGTAGGTCAGATAGGCGATGTTGGCGTCCAGGGCGTTGCGGGTGTTCACCGGGACCCAGACCGCGCCGCTCCGCCAGAGGCCGAGCAGCACCAACAACACCGAGGCGTGGTTGGGCGACAGGATCGCCGCCGGCTCCTGGGGCCTGGATCCCGCCGCCTGCATGGCCCGGGCGATGCTGTGGCTCGCCCGTCGCGCCTCGGCATAGGTCCAGCGCACATCGCCGTCGACGATCACCGCCCGATCGGGATGGCGTTCGGCGCTGCGATCGAAATAGTCGACGTTCCTCAAGCGCGCCTCCGGGGATTCGACCAATGGCTTATGTCGGGGGGCGCCCGCAACGCCAGGACGCTTGCACCGGCGGTTTCACGATGTGAAACTCCACAAACCATGTCCGCCCCGTCGGTGAAGTCGATCCGCGCCCTCGAGCGCGGCCTGGATGTGCTGCAGGCGCTGCAGACCGGACCGGGCGCGGGCCTCAAGGACCTGCACGTCATCACCGGCCTGCCCAAGGCGACGCTGCTACGCATCCTGCGCACCCTGGCCGAGCGCAACCTGGTCTGGCAGCGCATGGCCGACGGCGCCTACCTGCCCTCGAGCCGCTCGGCCCAGCCCAAGGGCGACGACGCAAGCCGCCTGGTCGAGGTCGCCTCGCCGATCATGGCGAGACTGTGCGAGCGGGTGAACTGGCCCTCGGTGCTGGCGGTCCGCCGCGGCGTGCAGATGGAGGTGATCGAGACCAACCGGCCGCGCTCGCACGTCTCGCACCTGCCGC
>CAZTMF010000500.1:0-2887 GCA_964614675.1 uncultured Caulobacteraceae bacterium
GAAAGCGTCGCCCGTTTGGTCTAAATCCGGATCGAGCGCAACGGACGAGTCGTCCCGCCGCGCAGCTGAGGAGGCTTCATGACCAGACGCGCCGCCGTCATCCTGGCCGCCGGCCAGGGCACGCGCATGAAGTCGCCCCTGCCCAAGATGCTGCACGCGGTGGGCGGCCGCACCCTGGTCGACCGGGCCATCGACGCGGCCGAGGGCCTGGGCTGCGAGAGGATCGTGGTGGTCGTCGGCACGCATTCACCGGCGCTGACGCAGCGGGTGACCCAGCGCCTCGGCGAGGCCGCCGTGGCCATTCAGGACCCGCCGCTCGGCACCGCCCACGCCGTCCTGGCTGCCCGCGACGCGCTGAAGGGCTTCGACGGCGACGTGGTGATCACCAACGGCGACCATCCATTGCAGGGGCCGGCCGACATGGCGCCCCTGTTCGACCTTCGGGCCAAGGGCGCCGATATCGCGGTGCTGGGCTTCGAGGCGGAGGATCCTTCCGCCTACGGCCGCATGCTGCTGGACCGCGACCGCCTGCTGCGGATCGTCGAGGCCAAGGAGGCGACGCCGGACGAGCTCCTGATCAAGGCCTGCAACACCAATGTCATGGCCGCGCCGGCCGCCCTGCTGTTCGATCTGCTGTCCGAGGTGAAGAGCGACAACGCCAAGGGCGAATTCTACCTCACCGACGTGATCCTGCTGGCCAACGGCCGGCGCCTGAACGTCCGCGCCGCCATGGCCGCCGAGGAGGCGGTGATGGGGGTCAATTCCCAGGCCGAGCTCGCGGCCGCCGAGGCCATCTTCCAGCACCGCCGGCGGGCCGAGCTGCTGGAGGCCGGCGTCTGGATGCCCGCGCCGGACACGGTGCATTTCGCTTTCGATACCAAGGTTGCGGCCGGCGTGGTGGTCGAGCCCTATGTGATCTTCGCTCCGGGCGTGGAGGTCGAGGCCGGCGCCTCCATCCGGGCGTTCAGCCATCTGGAGCGGACGGTGGTGCGGGCCGGCGCGATCATCGGCCCCTATGCGCGGCTGCGGCCCGGCGCCGACATCGGCGAGGACGCCCATATCGGCAATTTCGTCGAGGTGAAGAACGTCAAGGTCGGCAAGGGCGCCAAGGCCAACCACCTGTCCTATCTGGGCGACGGCTCGGTGGGCGAGAAGGCCAACATCGGCGCCGGAACCATCTTCTGCAATTACGACGGCTTCGACAAAGCCGAGACCCATGTGGGCGCGGGCGCGTTCATAGGTTCAGACACCGCGCTGGTGGCTCCGGTCACGGTGGGCGACGGCGCCTACACCGGCTCGGGCTCGGTGATCACGCGGGACGTCTCGCCGGACGCCCTTGCCCTGGCGCGAGGCCAGCAGGTCGAGAAGGAAGGCTGGGCCAAGCGGTTCCGAGAGGCGAAGCAGAAGCGGAAGAAGGGTGCATGACGGCGTTCCCCGACGAGCAGAAGCGGGCGGCAGGCGAGGCGGCGGCCGGACTGGTCGAGAGCGGCATGATCGTAGGCCTCGGCACGGGGACCACGGCGGCCTGGTTCGTGCGGGCCCTCGCGCGGCGCATGGAGGCCGACAAACTCGACGTCCGGGGCGTGCCGACCTCGAGCGCGACGAGGAGCCTGGCCGAGGTGCTGGGCGTGCCGTTGCTCGAGCTGAACCAGGTCGAGATCGACCTCACCGTCGATGGGGCCGACGAGATCGGGCCCGGGCTGCAGCTGATCAAGGGCGGCGGCGCGGCCCTGCTTCGCGAGAAGCTGGTCTGGGAGGCTTCGCGCCGCTGCGTGGTCATCGCCGATCACGCCAAGCAGGTCGCCCGGCTGGGCAAGCACCCTCTGCCGATCGAGGTGGTCGCCTTCGGCCACGAATCCACCGCCCGGCGGATCTGCGACGCCCTGGCCATGTGCGAGATCGGCATCCCGCCGCGCCTCAGGATCCGCGACGGAGAGGTCGTGGTGACCGACGGCGGCAATGTCATCTACGACGTGACCTGCGGCGCTATCGCAGAGCCCTCGATGCTGGCCGACGCCCTGAAGAGCGTGACCGGCGTGGTCGAGCACGGCCTGTTCCTCGACCTGGCCGACGAAGGCCTGATCGCCGGCGAGGGCGGCGTGCAACGTCTTTCGCCCTAGCAATGCAACGCTTATCTGCATTCCCGGTCTGACCGCCCCCTGGAGTTCCCATGGCTGACTACGATTACGACCTCTTCGTCATCGGCGCCGGATCGGGCGGGGTGCGGGCGGCCAGACTGGCGGCCGTATCGGGCGCCCGGGTCGCGGTGGCCGAGGAACACCGGGTCGGCGGCACCTGCGTGATCCGCGGCTGCATCCCCAAGAAGTTCATGGTCTACGCCTCGGAAGTCGCCCACCAGATCCAGGTGGCCAAGGGTTACGGCTGGTCGGGCTTCGATGACGTCCGCTTCGACTGGAAGACCTTCATCGAGAAGAAGGACATCGAGATCGCGCGCATGTCGGGCATCTATGTCCGAAATCTCTCCAACGCCGGCGCCGAGCTGGTGCACGGCCGCGCCGAGCTGAAGGACGCCCACACCGTCGAGATCGTGGGCAAGAACCAGACGGTCACCGCCGACAAGATCCTGATCGCCGTGGGCGGCTGGCCCTCGGCGCCCGAATTCCCGGGCTCCGAGCACGCCATCACCTCCAACGAGGCCTTCCACCTGGAGCAGTTGCCGGGGAGCGTGATGGTGGTGGGCGGCGGCTATATCGCCGTGGAGTTCGCCGGCATCTTCGCGGGCCTTGGCGTGGAGACCACCCTCGTCTACCGCGGTCCAAATATCCTGCGCGGCTTCGACGACGACGTCCGCGCGCACCTTGGTGGTGAGCTGGAGAAACGTGGGATCAAGCTGATCCTGGCCTCCCAGCACGACAAGATCGAGAAG
>CAZTMF010000501.1:0-2881 GCA_964614675.1 uncultured Caulobacteraceae bacterium
CGTGGTGCGCGGCGCCATGCGTTTCGAGACCGCTGCGGCGGGCGACCGCATCCTGACCGTGACCGGAACGGACACCGCATATATCGCTGGCGCGCGCTGGGTCTCGCTCGCGCCGGTCCTGTTCGAAGAGTCCCTGGTGCGCGCCTTCGAGGTGGCCGGCGGCGCGCGGCTGGCCGAAGGGGGCAGCGCCATCCGCGCCACCCAGGCGCTGAACCTCGACGTCCAGACCTTCGAGACCCGCTACGACCAGGGCGACAAGGCCGCTCCGGAAGTGGTGGTTCAGGTCCGCGCCCAGCTGATCCGCACCGCCGACCGCAGCGTGATCGCCGACCAGCTATTCACCAGCGCTCAGCGCGCGGGCGACAACCGCGTCGGCGCCATCGTCCAGGCCTATGACGCGGCCGTGCGGGACGTGCTCGGCAAGCTGGCGAGCTGGACGGCCCAGCAGGGCTGAGCCGCCCAGGCGGGATCAGAGCCCGTTCTGGCGGCGGGCTGCGATCAGGGTGTTCTGCAACAGGCAGGCGATGGTCATTGGACCCACGCCGCCCGGCACCGGAGTGATCCAGCCGGCGACCTGCCTGGCCTCATCGAAGTCCACATCGCCCACGACCCGGGTCTTGCCTTCTGCGGCCTTGACTGGATCGCGCGAAGGCACCCGGTTGATGCCCACGTCGATCACCGCCGCGCCCGGCTTGATCCAGTCGCCCTTGACCATCTCGGGCCGTCCGACGGCGGCGACCAGGATATCCGCCTCGCGGCAGACGCCCGCCAGGTCGTCCGTGCGCGAATGAGCGATGGTGACCGTGCAGTCGGCGCTCAGCAGCAGCTGGGCCATGGGCTTGCCCATCAGGTTGGAACGGCCGACCACCACCGCGCGCTTGCCGCGCAGCGAGCCGAGCGCATCCTCGAGCAGCATGAGGCAGCCGGACGGGGTGCAGGCGACCAGGCCCGGCAGCCCGCTGGCCAGGCGGCCGGCGTTGGTGACGGTCAGGCCGTCCACGTCCTTGTCCGGATCGATCTTGGCGACGATGGTCGACTGCTGCAGGTGATCGGGCACCGGAAACTGCACCAGGATGCCATTCACCCCCTTGTCGGCGTTCAGACGCCCGACCAGGTCCAGCAGCTCGGCCTCGGGCACGTCCGCGGGCAGGCGGTGGCCGATCGAACGCATGCCGACCTGCTCGGTCTGCTCCTCCTTGCTGCGGACGTAGATCTTGCTGGCCGGATCCTCCCCGACCAGCACCACCGCAAGGCCGGGCTGCACCCCGTGCTTGGCCTTCAGCTCCGCGACCTCCTCGGCGATCTTGCCCCTGAGACGCTCGGCGAACGCCTTCCCGTCGATGATCCTGGCTTCGGCCACGCGCCGCCCCCCATGTTTGTTCGTTGTGATTTGACGGCGCTGGTTAAGGCGAGCGGCCGTCAGGTTCAAGCCGACGGGCGCCCTGTCCGCATCGCAGGCTCGTGCTGCAGTTCGTCGATGCACTGCCGGGCCAGGGTCAGCATGGAGGCTTCCATCGCCTTCGCCTGCTCGGGTCCCAGCATGGCGGTCAGCGACCGGTGGAAGTCCTGACGCGAGGGCGAGACGCGGCGATAGAGCTCCAGCCCCTTGTCGGAGCAGTAGAGCAGGGGACTGCGCCGATCCCTGACGTTCTGGCGCCGATCGATGTAGCCGCGCCGCTCCAGCGAGGTGGCCGCCCGGCTGACCTCGGCCCGGTCGACCCAGGCCTGCTCGGCGAGCTGGCGCACCGAGGCGGAGTCGGGCGAGGCAATGGCCAGCTGGGCCAGCACGCGCCATTCGGCGACGCTCAGCCCGGAGCTCGCCTGCAACAGCCTCGTGGTGCAGCGGTCCAGCAGCTTGGCCAGCAGGGTGATGCGATAGGGCAGGTAGTCCGGACCGCCGATCCGCCACGCGGCGGCGACATGGCCGAGCGCCTCGGCTTCGTCGCCGTCCGGCGCGGCCCCCGGCCCTTCGGTCGAAGACGCCTTGCTCATCTGAATGATGCTCCCCGGTTGCGTTGGACCGCAATCTCGGCCTTTGAATCGCGGACATCGGACAAGACCGGAGCGATTATGTCCACACCCTCGATCGAGACTGCGGACAAGGTCCGTGCGCTGGGGCGCGAGATCCTTCCGGCGGTGCCCGGGTCGCAGGCCATCTACGCTGGTCAGCACGAGCAGGAGCCCTATGCGGGGATCAGCCTGACCCGCGACGCCCGCTATGGCCCGCACGAGCGGAACCGGCTCGACGTGTTCGCGGCCGAAGACGCCGCCGGCAAGCGGCCGATCTTCGTCTTCGTCCACGGCGGCGGCTTCGTCATGGGCGACAAGCACCAGCCTGGCTCGCCCTATCTCGACAACATCGCGCTCTGGGCGGCGCGCCACGGCATGGTGGGGATCAACATCACCTACCGCCTGGCGCCGGAGTTCAAGTTCCCGTCGGGGGCCGAGGACCTCGCCGCGGCCGTGACCTGGGCGCGCGAGCGCGCTTCGGATTTCGGCGGCGATCCCGACCGGATCTTCGTCATGGGCACGTCCGCTGGGGCGGTGCACGTGGCCGACTTCATCGCCCACCCCCAGTTCGCCGCCGCCCGTGCAGGCGTGAAGGGCGCGATCCTGCTCTCGGGCGTCTACGATCTCACCCTTTCCAGCGCCCCGCCGAACGAGGCCTACTATGGGGACGACCGGTCAAACGCGGCCGCGATGTCGTCTCTGCCGGGGCTGCTGGCGAGCCTGGTCCGGCTGCAGTTCGTCGTCACCGAATACGACCCGGTGATGTTCGAGCGCCAGGCGCAGCGTGTGCTCGAGGCCTGGAGCGAGCGGCATGGTCAGTGGCCGGACTTCATCCGCCTGATGGGCCACAACCACCTGACCTCAACCTTCC
>CAZTMF010000502.1:0-2869 GCA_964614675.1 uncultured Caulobacteraceae bacterium
ACATGACCCGCAACGCCTTCATGAACGGCGACATCTCCACCGTCATGAGCCCGCGGACGGTGATCACCTGGGCCCAGAACGCCGAGATCTTCGGCGGCGACCTGGGCTTGGCCTTCCGCATGACCTTCCTGAACAAGTGCGACGAGCTCGAGCGACCGACGGTGGCCGAGTTCTACCAGCGCGCCTTCGGGACCGACCTGCCGGAGAGCGCCGCCAGGGTGAAGGTGGCCTGAGCCCGGCCATCGTCCGCCGCTTCGCGTCTGCCGCAGAGGCCTGCAGGCGCCGTTAATCACCGTAGCAACGGTGGCTCGGGGGAACCGCGGCCACGCGGCGGCCACGCCGAGAGTCCGTGCGGGAGGGCGAATTGCTTCTGCATGGCGGGCGTCTTCATCCGGAAGAGCATGGCCCAGGCCCGGCGCCGATGAGGGCGAGCCAAACGGTGGTGCTTCCGCCGGGGCCCGCGCGGCCATAGATTTCGCCGGGGAGGACCTCAGATGCCGACGTTCAAGACGACCCTGTTCAGCCCCGGGGACATGGACGCGACCGGAATCGAGATCCCGGCGTCCGTCGTCGAAGGCCTGGGCGCCGGCAAGCGGCCGAGGCTTCATGTGACGGTGAAGGGCATGTCCTACCGCACGACCGTGGCGGTGATGGGGGGCGGCTATTTCATCGCCTTCACCAAGGACCATCGCGCCAAGACCGGGCTCAAGGCCGGCGACCCCATCGACGTCACCGTCGAGCTCGACACCGAACCGCGGGTGGTGGAGGCGCCGGCGGACCTGCTGGCGGCGCTCGACAAGGCGGGCGTGCGGGACGCTTGGGGAAAGCTCTCCTACACCCATCAGAAGGAGCACGTCCGGGCCATCGAGGAGGCCAAGGCGGCCGACACGCGCCAGCGCCGGCTCGAGAAGGCCGTGGCCACGGCGGCGGCCAAGGCCTAGCCGACCGACTCGGCTATCCTGCCGCAATGACCTCCCGCCTGATCGGAATCGTCCGCGCCGCTGCGCACCAGGCGCCGCTTGAAACTCTTGAGCGCGCCGCCGTCACTGTGGAGGCGGGGATCGAAGGCGATTGCCGCGGGGCCAAGCCCGGCCACCAGATCTCGATCCTGTTCCGGGAAGCCTGGGCCGACGCCTGCCGCGAGGCCGGCGCGGAGCTGCCCTGGACCACCCGCCGGGCGAACCTTCTGGTGGAGGGCCTGGACTGGCCGAGGGAGGCCGGCCGGCGCATCTCCATCGGCGACGTGGTGCTCGAGGTCACCCAGGAGACCAAGCCCTGCGCCCTGATGGAGGCGGCCTTCCGCGGCCTGCGCGCGGCCATGCGTCCGGATTGGCGCGGCGGGGTGCTGTGCAAGGTCGTCCGGGGCGGCGAGATCGAGCTGGGCGACGTGGTGACCCTGGCATCGGCGAAGGCCTGACACCTACTCCGCCGCTCTGGGCTGCGCCGCCCGTCGGCGGAACGGCTCGGCCACGTCGGGCTGGGGCATCATCCAGGCGGCGACGAGGGTCGCCACGCAGAGCACGAACATGGCCATGAACACCCAGTGCAGGGAGCCCGCGAGGGCGGAATGCAGGGCCGGGTAGACCGCCGGGGCGGCGGCGCCGGAGGTGCGGTCCATCAGGGCGCGGACCTGGTCGGAGCTGACATTGGCGCCGGCCAGCCGCAGGCCGAGGTTCAGGATGGCGCCCATCACCGCCGCGCCCAGGGTGTTGCCGAGCAGGCGGGCGAAGACGTTGGAGGCGGTCGCCGCCCCTCGCCGGTTCCACTCCACCGAGGCCTGCAGCAGCAGAACGGCGGTGTAGCTCATCATCCCCATGCCGCCGCCCATCAAAAGGGCGCCGGCCGAGGAGAGCCAGACGCCCGCCTGGGCCGAGCCCACGAAGGGGAAGGCCGAGCCACCGACCACGATCAGCACCGCGCCGATCCTCAGGGTCGTGCGCATGCCCCACCAGGGCAGGAACAGCCGCGCCGAGATAGTGGCCGCGATCGGCCATCCGATGGCCATGGCGGTCAGGGTCAGGCCCGAGACGATGGGCGAGCGGCCGAGCACCGCCTGGATGTAGATCGGCAGGCATGCGGTCAGGCCGATCAGGCTGACGCCCGCCGCCAGGGTCGCCACATTGGCCGCGGCGATGGTCGGCTGGGACCAGAGTTCGACGTCCATCATCGGCTCCGGGACGCGGCGCTCCCAGAACAGGAAGGCCGGCGCGGCGACGAGGGCGATGACCGCGAAGACCAGGGGATGGGTCAGTATCCCGCCGCCCGAGGTCGGGCTGATGGCCAGCAGCAGCGCGCTGACCGCCACGGTGAACAGCAGCGCCCCGCCCCAGTCGATCCGGCGGCTGTGGTGCTCCACCTTCTCGTGCAGGAACAGCATCATCCCGATCACGGCCAGGATCCCCAGCGGGATGTTGATCCAGAACACCCAGGCCCACGAGATGTGCTGGACGATGAAGGCGCCCGCCAGGGGCCCGATCACGGCCGAGACGCCCCAGACCGTGGCCATGTAGCTCTGGGTCCGGCGCCGCTCGTCGATGGTGTAGAGGTCCGAGACCAGGGTCATGGCGGTGGGCTGGATCGCGCCCGCTCCCAGCCCCTGCAGCAGTCGGAAACCGATCAGCGCGCCCATCGACCACGAGAAGCCGGCCGCGATCGAGCCGATCAGGAAGACCACCAAGCCGATGACCATCACGGGCTTGCGGCCATAGAGGTCGGCTAGCTTGCCGAACATCACCGTGGTGGCCGTCTGGGTCAGCAGGAAGGCCGAGAACACCCAGGCGTAGACCTGGAAGCCTCCGAGCCGCGCCACGATCTGGGGCATGGCGGTGGCCACCACCGTCGCCTCGATGGCCACCATGAACATGGCCAG
>CAZTMF010000503.1:0-2853 GCA_964614675.1 uncultured Caulobacteraceae bacterium
CGTGTTCGGCTCGGACGGGCGGCTTCGCCTGCACAACGAGGCGTTCGAGAAGCTGTGGAACGTCTCGCCCCAGGCCCTGGCCGACGCGGGCGACTTCCAGGGGGTGTCCGAGCTCTGCATGGCCCGGGTGCACGACATGCAGTTCTGGAGCGATCTCAAGGCCCGCGTCGGCGACCCCGACCCCGCCGCCCGGGTGGCGATCTCGGGCGAGATCCGCAGCTCCGACCGCCGGACCATCGGCTACCAGTCCCAGCCCCTGCCCGACGGGGCGACCCTGATCGCCTTCGCCGACATCACCGCCACCAAGGAGCTGGAGCGGGCCCTGGCCGAACGCTCGGGCGCCCTGTCGGAGGCCGAGCGGCTGAAGCGCGACTTCGTGGGCAACGTCTCCTATGAGCTCAGGACCCCGCTCACCACCATCATCGGCTACTCCGAACTGCTCGATCACGCCGCCGAGGGGCTGTCGGAGCGGGCCCGCGGCTACATCGGCTCGGTGCGCCAGGCCGCCAGCCAGCTCGGCCGCTCCATCGACGACGTGCTCGACATGGCCCAGATCGACGCCGACGAGATGGCGCTGGACCTCGGCGACGTGGACGTCTGCGTCGAGCTCGAGGCCGCCGCCGAGCGCGGGCGCCGCGAGGCCGATCCGGCCGAGATCAGGATCGTGGTCGCCTGCGACGCCGGGTCCGGCGTGATCCGCGCCGACCGCCGCCGCCTCGCCCAGGTGCTCGACCACCTGATCGAGAACGCCGTCCGCCAGTCCCCGCCCGGCGGCCAGGTGACCCTCACCGCCAGGCAGATGATGAGCGAGGTGCAGATCTCGGTCACCGACACCGGGCGCGGCATCCCCTTCCACGTCCAGGCCCACATCTTCGACCGCTTCGTCGGCCGCGACCGCGGCGGCCCGGGCCTGGGCCTGGCCCTGGTCAAGGCCCTGGTCGAGCTGCACGGCGGCTGGGTCGCCCTCGAAAGCGAACCCGGCAAGGGCGCGACGTTCACCTGCCACGTCCCCCAGATCGCCCAGGCCACGGCGGGGCATCCGGAACTGCGGTTCTAGGTCTCAATTGATCCATTTGATCCGCTCATCCCGGCGAAGGCCGGGACCCAGGACAAGTGACTCCGCGCTCGCAGCAAGGGTCCGGAGCGGCCCCGCCGCGTCTTGTTGCTGAGGATCAGGTTCTGACCTGTCCTGGGTCCCGGCCTTCGCCGGGATGAGCGGAAAATTGAAAGGCTGAGGGCCGGTTAGTGCTGGCTCTCGGGCATCTTCACCACAAGGCCGTCCAGCGCTTCGGTGACCTTGATCTGGCAGGAGAGCCTCGAGTTGTCCTTCACGTTCTCGGCGAAGTCGAGCATCGACTCCTCCATGTCCGAGCGGTCTCCAGTGGCGCTTTGCCACTCCGGTTCGACATAGACGTGGCAGGTGGCGCAGGCGCAGGCGCCGCCGCAGTCGGCGTCGATGCCGGGGACGTTGTTCTTGATCGCCCCTTCCATGATGGAATTGCCGACCTTCACGTCCACCGTGTGCGGCGTCCCGTTGAACTCGATGTAGGTGATCCTGGCCATACGCCCTCCTTGCGGCGGGCGTCTTGTTCCAGAAAAGCTGCGGGGGATGCAAGGCCCCCTCACCTTCCTTGTCACCCCCTGATCGCCCCATGGTTGCAGCAGAGCCTGTAATGGCGCAGGCTGCGGTTGTGAGCGCAAAGGTGGGGGTTGGAATGCGTACGCTTCTGTCCGCTGTGCTGATCGGCGCCTGCGCCCTGGCCCTGGCGTCTTGCAGCAAGTATGGCGCGGCGAGGGCCGTCTCGGAGGCGTCGAGCGGACCCGTCACCCAGGCGGACCTGCACCCCTGCGACGTGACCGGCAAGGAGATGACCGACGCGGACTGCGCCGCCGCCCGGACCGCGCTCGATCAGTCCAAGCCCGGCGCGGCGGCCTTCACCGCCCCGACCTGGATGTTCCAGGGGCAGGAGAAGACCGTCACCCTGGCCGTGAGCGCGGCCCCGGCGCCGCAGGTCGCCCAGCCGGCCGCGTCCTCGGCCCCGGCGTCCGACGCCGCCGCGGCCGCGGGCCATCACCACCACCATGGGCATGTGGCGCTCGTTCCCGAGACCCCTCACGACGTCGCCGCCGCCGCCGCCCAGGGGACCGGGTCCAAGGTCATCGACTATCACCCGCTGGTCGGACACCGCATGACGGCCGATCTCGAGGGCGGCGGCTTCGAGATCACGGCCCTGTCCAGCCACGACCAGCCGGTCGTCGACGGCGCCGTGACCACCTGGGAATGGCGGGTCAAGGCGCGGGACTTCGGCAAGAAGACCCTGTTCCTGAAGACGGCGGTGGTGATGATCGACAGCCAGAACCAGACCGTCGCCCTGGTCCCGACCACGACCCCCAAGGTCGTGGACGTGTGGGTCGGCCTGCCCTTCTTCGCCAAACTGCCCGACGCGCTCAAGTGGCTGGCCGCCGTGCTCGGCGCCGCCGCCGCGGTGGTCGCCGCCTGGCGGGTGCTCAGGAAGAAGCCCCAGGACCCTCCGCCCGGCGGCAAGGCGCCCTAGACCACCCGCTCCACCAGCAGCTTCTTCACCTCGGCGATGGCCTCGGCCGGGTTCAGGCCCTTGGGGCACACCTGGGCGCAGTTCATGATGGTGTGGCAGCGGTAGAGCTTGAAGGGGTCCTCCAGCCCGTCGAGCCGCTCGCCCGTGGCCTCGTCGCGGCTGTCGGCGATCCAGCGGTAGGCCTGTAGCAGGGTGGCCGGGCCCAGGTACTTCTCGCCGTTCCACCAGTAGCTGGGGCAGCTCGTGGTGCAGCAGGCGCAGAGGATGCACTCGTAGAGGCCGTCGAGCTTGGCCCGGT
>CAZTMF010000504.1:0-2851 GCA_964614675.1 uncultured Caulobacteraceae bacterium
GATTTAGGTTCCAGCGCCGCAAGGCGTGGAGGTTCGAGTCCTCTCATCCGCACCAAGGCCGGGGGGCGAAGCGATGCGAAGACTTCTGTCGGTGGTGATCCTGGCCTTCCTGGCCGTGGTGGCCCTGTCCTGGGCGGCCGAGAGCGACGGCGCACCCGCGCCGGGGTCGGTCTGGACGACGCTTCCGATGCCCGCGCCGCTGCCGGCCGCCACCGCTAAGGGCTACGTCCCCCATGCCGGGGCCCAGATCTACTACGCCGTCTATGGCTCGGGTTCGCCGGTGATCCTTCTGCATGGCGGGCTGACGAACAGCGACTGGTTCGGCAACCAGGTGCCGGCCCTGGTCCGCGCGGGCCACGAGGCGATCCTGATCGACAGCCGCGGTCACGGCCGCAGCACCCGCGATCAGCGCCGCTACACCTACGAGCTGATGGCCTCGGACGTCGTTGCGGTCATGGACGCCCTGAAAGTCCGCCGCGCGGCGGTGGTGGGCTGGAGCGACGGGGCGATCGTCGGTCTGGTCATGGCCCTGCACGAGCCGGAGCGGCTGACCAGGGTCTTCGCCTTCGGCGCCAACATGGACCCCTCGGGCGTGAAGTCGGATGTCCTCAGCAACCCGACCTTCAGCCGATCGATCCTGCGCGCGGCGGGCCAGTACGCGCGCCTGTCGAGGACGCCGAACGGCTTTCCCGCGTTCCAGAAGGCGGTCGAGACCATGTGGGACAAGGAGCCGAACTATACGGCGCGCGACCTCGCCCGCATCAGGACCCCCGTGGCCATCGTCGACGGCGAGCACGACGAGGCGATCAAGCGAGCCCACACCGAATACTTGGCGCGGAGCATCCCGGGTGCGCGGCTGATCATCCTGCCGAACGCCAGCCATTTCGCCATGCTGCAGCAGCCGGGCGAGTTCAATGCGGCGGTGCTGGGGTTCCTGTCAGGGAAGTAGCGCTCTAGGCGCTGGCGGCCGTCTTGGCCTCTCCGGCGACGGCTTCGAGCTCGCGGCGGGCGGCGTCGAACCGCTCGTTGTGGGCGGCGAGGTTGCGGTACGACTGCTCAAGCGACAGGCAGGTGTTTCGCTCGGTCCGGCTCTTGGCGTGGAGGGCCCTGGCGGCGAAGTGCGCGGCCTTGTCGAGCAGCTCTTGGGTTCTGGTCAAGTTCGCTCCTTTCGAAGGCGCGAGCGTTGGACTGTCTCCCCACCACCGAGCCCGAGGCGGAAACCTCGGCCACGCTGCAAACCTACGCCTGCGAAGGGGTGTATGCCATTCCAAATGAGGCGTCCGAGGGGCGCCCTGGTCACGTTTGCTCGACCGCGAAGCTCAGGCTGCCTTGCAGTGCGCGGCCGACGCAACTAGCGTTCCGGCAAAGATCAGGAAACGCACTGGGGTAGGGTCATGAGGCGCGCGTCGCTCATCGCACTTTTTGCTGTCTCGGCCGTGGGCGCGGTCGCCGCGATCGGCTTCGAAGGCGCGGGGCTCGGGGCCAGGCCCGCCATGGCCCAGGCGCCGGGTGGGGCGGAGGCCTGCTCGGGCCTCCAGGCCTCGGGCCTCTTCAAGGACACCACGGTCAGCTCGGCCCAGATGGTGGCGGCCGACAAGGGCCGGCCGGCCTATTGCGAGGTCACCGGCGTGATCTCGCCGGAGCCGCGCTCCCACATCGGCGTGGTCTACCGTCTGCCCGAGGGTTGGAACGGCAAGCTGCTTGGCCTCGGGGGCGGCGGCTGGGCCGGCAATACCCGCATCGAGACGGCCGATCAGGGCCTGAAGCGCGGCTACGCCACCCTGCAGACCGACGCCGGGCACAGCGCCGCCAACGTCTGGGACACCAGCTGGGCCTCGAATCCGGCGGCGGCGACCGACTTCGCCTACCGCGCCATGCATCTGATGACCGTGGTCGGCAAGGACGTGGCCGCCCGCTACTACGGCCATCGCCAGTCCAAGACCTATTACCAGGGCTGCTCCACCGGGGGGCGGCAGGGCCTGATGGAGGTCCAGCGCTATCCGGCCGACTACGACGCCGCCAGCATCGGCGCGCCGGTCTACAACCTGCTGGTGCAGACCTCGGCCATGGTGCGCGACCAGACCTTCGCCGCGCCCGGGGCGGGCTTCACGCCCGAACAGCTCAACATGGTCCAGAAGAAGGCCCTGGGCGCCTGCGACGCCAAGGATGGGGCCGAGGACGGCGTGATCGCGGACCCGCGCAAGTGCGCCTGGGATCCGGCCTCGATCCAGTGCAAGCCTGGTCAGAGCGGCGACGAGTGCCTGAGCGCCAGCCAGGTGCAGTCCTTGCGCAGCGCCTATTCCGGCGTGGTGCTGCCGAACGGTCAGAGGGCCTCCTGGCCGCTGGCCAAGGGCGGGGAGGCGGGGTGGCCGATCTTCCTGCAGATCAACGCTTCCAGGCCCGACGCCACCAACGGGGGCGGCATGGGCTCGCTCGGCAAGGTGATCACCGGCGACGAGACCTTCTCGCTCGAGAGCTTCCGGCCGGCCACGGACGTGGCCAGGATCCGCTCGAGCGACTTCGCCCGGCAGTACGAGGCCAACGATCCCAAGATCGCGCCCTTCCTCAAGCGCGGCGGCAAGCTTCTGGTGTGGCACGGCTGGTCGGATTCCGGGCCGAGCCCGGTGGGCACCATCGCCTATTTCGACAAGGTGCGTCAGGCCAACCCCAAGTCGGGCCAGAGCGCGCGCCTGTTCCTGCTGCCGGGCGTCTATCACTGCGGCGGCGGACCGGGCCCGGACAAGGTGGATTTCCTGGGCGTGCTCGACGACTGGTCCAAGACCGGCAAGGCGCCCGCCACCCTGCTAGCCACCAAGGACAAGACCCCGGTCTCGCGCCCGATAAGAGCCAA
>CAZTMF010000505.1:0-2844 GCA_964614675.1 uncultured Caulobacteraceae bacterium
CCTACATGTCGGCCTACTGCACCGGCAAGATCGCCCAGAGCCGGCTGGTGGAAGAGGTGGCGATCGAGAACCGGGAGCACGGGATCTCGGCCTTCGCCATCGATCCAGGCTTCGTCTTCACCAACCTGGCCAACGAGACCATGCACGACCCTGCGGCCCAGCGCTGGTTGCCCGGCATGGTCGAGCGGCTGAAGGCCCAGTCGGACAATCCGAATGCCTCGGGCGACCTCGAGCGCTGCGCTCAGCGCTGCGTCGACCTGGCGTCCGGCCGCTACGACGGCCTCTCCGGCCGCTACATGGAGCTGCCCGACGACCTCGACGCCATGCTGAAGGGCGCCCGCCCCCATTGGCAGAAGGACGGCCCACCCATGAACCCGTCCCCCGAGAACGCTTCGACGAGGCGCTGAGAATGACCCTGGAAACCGACGTCGCCGAGCTGCGCCGCGAGCTGGCCGAGACGCGTCACGAGCTCGGCGTCCTGCAGGACGTCAAGGCCGTGCGCGAGCTGCAGTTCAAGTACGGCTACTTCATGGACAAGTGCCTGTTCCCGGCCATCGTCGACCTCTTCTCCGAGGAAGCGGTGCTCTACTTCCTGGGGGGCGTCTATCGCGGCAAGGCGGGCGCGCGGCGGCTCTACGGCGGCGCCACGGGGCTGAACGGACCGGTCGACGGGCTGCTGTTCGAGCACCTGATCGTCCAGGACATCGTGGACATCTCGCCCGACCGCACCCGGGCCTGGGGGCGCTTCCGCACCTTCATGCAGGGCGGGGTGCACGAGACCCACCCCAATCCACCGCCCAACATCCCCCAGCAGTTCTGGGAGGGCGGGGTCTATGAGAACGAGTACATCAAGGAAGACGGGATCTGGAAGTTCGCGGTCTTCAACTACCGCGTGGTCTGGCAGGCCGATTACGAGACCGGCTGGGCCCATTCCAAGACCGAGCCCCTGATGGTCTCGACCCAGACCAAGACCTTCCCCGAGAATCCCCGGGGACCGGACGAGATCGTCTCCGAACCCGCGCCCCGCTGGCCGCGCCAGGGCATCCACCCCTTCCACTATCCGCACCCGGTGACGGGCCAGCCGCTCGGGTAGGACCTCGGCGTTTCACGACGCGAAACGCCTCCCGGCCGCCTCTGGTTCGCCACAGACCGCGGCCTAGGGTGAAATCCAAGGACGCTGGGCGGCGAGGCGCACGCCGCCAGGAGGAACGGCCATGAATATTCCGGTGAAGCCCCAGGGCTTTCCGCTGCCGAGCTCGATGAAGGTCATACCGGGGACGGAAAAGGCGCAGGCCGCCTATCCGTACTACATGCAGTTCACCGCCTCGGACGACCAGCGCTTCTGGTTCTACAACTCGATGCACTTCCCCGAGCCGATGTCGCACTTCGACATGGTGACGGGCGAGGCGGCCTATTGCGCGCTGGGCTCGTCCAACACCCGGGTGATGTGCCTGCCCACGGCCAAGGGCATCGACCAGCGGATCATCAACGGCCGGGTCTATATCGGCGGGGTGGCGGTCACCGATCCGGAGGAGATCGCCGAGCGCACCGCCGAGTTCCAGCAGCGCGCCTTCTACTACTACGAACACTGGGAGCGGCTTTACGACGAGTGGAAGGATAAGATGCGCGCCCTGATCAAGGACGCGCAGGCCCTGCCCAAGCCCTTCCTGCCCAAGTACGAGCCGCTGGAGAACGTCCACTCAGGCCGCGGCATCGCCTCCAACCACTGGCTGCTCGACACCTACCAGAAGACCCTCGAGGGGTACTTCCGGATGTGGCATCACCACTTCGAGTTCCTGCTGCTCGGATACGGCGCCTATCTGACCTTCTTCGGCTTCTGCAAGCAGTGCTTCCCCGAGATCTCCGACCAGGCCATCGCCCGCATGGTGGCCGGCATGGAGGCCGAGATCTTCCGCCCCGACGAGGAACTGAAGCGGCTGGCCCGCAAGGCGGTGGAGCTGGGCGTCGACGGCAAGTTCATCGACGGCGCCAAGCACGACGACATCCTGAAATCGCTGGAGCAGATGGGCGCCCCCGGCCAGGAATGGCTCGACGAGCTGGCCATCTCCCGGGACCCTTGGTTCAACGTCAACGTCGGCGACGGCTTCTACCACTATCACCGCGCCTGGAACGACGACCTGTCGCTGCCCTTCTCGGCCCTGCCCGGCTACATCGAGAAGGTGAAGGCCGGGGTGAACCTCGAGCGCCCGACCGCCCAGCTGATGGAAGAGCGCAAGCAGCTGATCGAGGACTATCGCGACCTGCTCTCCACCGACGAAGAGCGCGCGGCCTACGACCAGATGATCCATCTGGCCCACCGGGTCTTCCCCTACGTCGAGGGGCACAAGTTCTACTGCGAGCACTGGTACACCAACCTGTTCTTCAACAAGATCAGGGAGTTCGGCGCGCTGCTGGCCGAGAACGGCTTCTTCCCCGACGCCGAGGACGTGTTCCAGCTCACACACTACGAGGTCGAGGCGGCGATCATCGACCTGATGACGTCCTGGTCGAACGACTCCCCGCCGCGCGGCCCGTCCTACTGGCCGCCGATCGTGGCGGAGCGCAGGGCCGCCATCGCCGAATGGGCCAAGCACGACACGCCGCCGGCCCTGGGTCCGGTGCCGGACGTGATCGAGGACCCCGCCATCGTCATGCTCTGGGGCATCACCCGCGAGAACCTCGATGTCTGGATGTCCGCCGGGACGGGCGGTGATCCGAACGAGATCCGCGGCGTCGCCGCCTCCAACGGCGTCGTAGAGGGCACGGCGCGGGTGGTGAAGTCGGTCGACGAGATCGGCCGGCTGAAGCAGGGCGACATCCTGGTCTGCCAGGTGACCAACCCGA
>CAZTMF010000506.1:0-2813 GCA_964614675.1 uncultured Caulobacteraceae bacterium
GGCCCGCGCCTTGACCGCGACGCCGTCGCGCACGCGGTCGGACGGGAACACCACCAGGGAATCTCCGGGCGCAAGGCCCCGCAGGATCTCGGCGTCCCGGTCGGTGATCACCCCGACCTTCACGGGCCGGAGGCGCGCGCGCCCCTGTTCGATGCGGAACACCGCCCAGCCGCCCGCGTCCCGGACCAGGGCGCCGGCCGGCGCCAGCAGCGCGGACGGCGCCTCGCGCAAGAACACCCTTCCCCACACCCGGTAGCCGGGCGACAGGCCGGCCCAGCTGGACGGCGGCCCGGTGAACTGCAGCATCACCAGGGCGCGCTGCTCCTCGACGCCCAGGGCCGAGATCTTGGTGAAGCCCTGCGGCTCGACCAGCCTCACCTGGGCGGGGATCGGCCTGGCGCCGCCCCAGTCGTAGATCTCGGCGCGGTCGCCCGGCCGGATCCTCACGGCGTCCTGGGACAGGAACTCGATCTGGGCCTCCAGGCCCTGGGTGGCGCCGATCTCCACCAGCTGGCTGCCGGCGATGAGGGTGCGCTCGCTCTGTTGCAGCAGGCGGGTCACCACGCCCGAGGCCGGCGAGGTGACGTCGACGATCTCGGCGCCGGACGCGCTCGGGCCGGTGAGCGCGGCCTGGGCGGCGATGAGGTCGGCGCGGCGGGACCTGATGTCGGCGTCGGCTGCGCGGACGGCGTTTCGCGCCGCGTCGGCGGCGGCCTTGGCGTTGTCCAGGGCGGCGCGGCTCGCGAAGCCTTGCACCGACAGCGCCTGCTGCCGCTGGAAATCGGTGCGGGTGCGGATCTCGTCGGCCGCCAGGCGGTCGCGCTGGGCGCCTGCGGACGCCAGGGCCGAGCGGGCGGCGGCGATCACCGCCTCGGCCCGGGCCCGGGAACGGGGGTCCAGGAACTCCGAGGAGGTCGGGCGCAGGCGCGCCACCACCGTCTTGCCGGCGATCACCGGGTCGCCCACCTCCAACGGCAGCCGCTCCAGCCGCCCGCCGATAGGGGCTGAGACCACGAAGGCCTGGCGAACGCGCGCGACGCCCTGGTCGGACACGCTCTCGGAGATCGGGCCGCGGCGCACGGCGGCGGCGTCCACCGCCAGCGGCCGGGGGGCGAAGAGGAAGACGAGCAGCGCCCCGAGCGCGAGGGCCATCACCGCGAGGATCAGCCAGCGGATGGTCGACTTGCGGGCCATGGTCACTCCCGGGTCTTCAGGACGGAGACGAGGTCGAGCCGCCAGATGCGGCCAGCCACGAGGGCGGCGGCCAGGGCCACCGCGCCGGCATAGGCCGCGAGCGAGACGCCATAGGCCTGAGGCGTGATGATCAGGGGCAGCCTCATCTCCTGGTGGGAGAAGGCGGTCACCAGCCAGAAGGCGAGGCCGAACCCGCCGGCGACGCCCAGGGGGATGGCGGCCAGGGTCAGCAGCAGCAGCTCGCCCAGCAGGATGTAGGCGCAGTCCCTCTGGTCGAAGCCCAGCACCCTCAGGGTGGCCAGGTCCCGGGCGCGGTCGGCCATGGCGATGCGGCAGATGTTGAAGGCGATGCCGAAGGCGATGGCCGAGGCGAAGCCGACGTAGAAGGTCATTTCCGCGGTCATGGTCTGGGCGATCGAGCGCCGCCACTCCGCCACCGTGTCGTCGCGCGAGAGGGCGCCCACGATCTGGGGCGCGCGGGCGATGGCGGCGTAGAAGGCGCGCCTCCGGTCCTGGGCCAGGAGGATCGCCTCGCCGGAGGCCACGTCGCCGTCGCCCATGAGGCGGTTCAGCTCAGAGCGCGCCATGGTGACGGTCAGGCCGGCGTAGTCGCGGGCCACGGCCGACACCGGCAGCACCACGCGTGGCCGGCGGTCCTCGAACACCTCCAGCTCGACCTTGTCGCCCGCCTGCACGCGCAGCCTCGTCGCCAGGGAATCGGAGATCACCAGCCCGCGGCCCACGGGCGCGACCGGCCGGCCGTCTGGTCCCAGCGCCAGGGTCAGACGCGCGCCAGGATCGGCGCCGGTCAGGACGGCCTTCTCCTCATGCCCCATCGATCGGAGCCGCACCTGCGAGGTCCGGATCGGCTCCGCGGCGTAGACACCCGGCAGCCTGCGGGTCTCCAGCGCCCCTCGCGCGTCCCTGAGCTCGGCGAAGGCGACGATGTCGGTCCAGTGGCGGGCGCGGAAGTAGGCCTGATCGACGATCTCGTCGATGCTGCCGAACATGAACTGGGTCCCGATCAGGAGCGAGAGGCTCACGCCGAGGCCCGCGGCGGTGAGCGCGGCCCTGGTCGGATAGCGCTCCAGACCGCGCACGATCATCCGCGTCGGCTGGTCCAGGGCCCGCCATATGCCCAACTGTTCGATCATCCCCTTGCGAAACATGGCAGGCGCCGGCGGCTGCATGGCCACCGCGGGGCTCAAGGCCGCCGCCCGCCGCACGGCCAGCAAAGAGCCGCTCATCGCCGCCAGGATCGAGACTGCCGAGGCGCCGGCGAAGGCCGCCCAGGAGAACTGCCGGTCGAAGTGGGTGAAACGGACGTAGGTCGCGAACATCGAGGTCATCAGCCCGCCCAGCCAGGCCCCGAACAGGCCTCCGGCGACAGCGCCGCCAAGGCCGATCAGCACCGCCAGGCGCAGGTAGGTCGAGGCGGCCTCGAGGTCGGAGTAGCCGAACGCCTTGAGCAGGCCGATCTGCTCGCGCTCGCTGTCCACGACCCGCCCGAGGACGAGGTGCACGAGGGCCGCTGCCACCACCAGGAAGATCGGCGGGATGACCAGGGCCATGATGCCGAACTGGCGGATGTGGTCGTCCTGGAACTTGGTCGAGACCTG
>CAZTMF010000507.1:0-2809 GCA_964614675.1 uncultured Caulobacteraceae bacterium
GGTGGGACTGGCGCTTCGTCGGCCTGCTGATCTTCAGCGCCACCTTCAACTGGGCCGTCGCCGAGTGGATCGACCGGTCGCGCCGCAAGAGCTCGCGGAAGGCCCTGGTCGCCCTTGCCGTGGTGGTCGACCTCGGGGTGCTGGGCGTATTCAAGTACTACGGCTTCTTCATGGACCAGCTGGGCGCGGCGCTGGACATGCTGGGCTGGCGGAGGGACCTGCCGCTGCTGCAGATCGTGCTGCCGGTCGGCATCTCCTTCTTCACATTCCAGGCCATCTCCTACGTCGTCGACGTCTACAAGGGGGCCTGCGAGAAGGCCCGCTCCCTGCTGGACGTCATGCTCCTGATGTCCTTCTTCCCGCACCTGGTTTCCGGACCGATCGTGCGGGCCAGGGACCTCCTGCCCCAGTTCGCCCAGGTCCCGCGGCCGAGCCGCGCCATGTTCACCGAGGCCCTGCTGCTGATCGTCTGGGGCCTGTTCAAGAAGACGGTGATCGCCTCGGAGCTGGCCACCAACCTGGTGGACCCTGTGTTCTTCGACCCCTCGGCCTATGGCGGCGCCGATCTCCTGGCCGCGGCCTACGGCTATGCGGTGCAGATCTACTGCGACTTCTCGGCCTACAGCGACATCGCCATCGGGGTGGCGGCCCTGCTCGGCTACCGCTTCCCGCGCAACTTCGACCAACCCTATCGCTCGGCCTCGCTGCAGGAGTTCTGGCGGCGCTGGCACATCAGCCTGTCGAGCTGGCTGCGTGACTATGTCTACATCCCGATGGGCGGAGGCCGGGGCGGGGTCCTGAAGGCCTGCCGCAACATCATCGTCACCATGCTGCTGGGCGGCCTTTGGCACGGGGCGTCATGGACTTTCGTCGCCTGGGGCGCGCTGCACGGGGTGGTGCTGGCCATCGAGCGGATCTTCAAGGGCTCGCGCAAGAGCCTGCTCCCCGGCCTGATCGGGGTGGTGGTGACCTTCCACATCGTCTGCCTGGGCTGGATCCTGTTCCGGGCCGACTCCTTCTCCCTGGCCCTGACCTATCTCCAGGGCCTGGCCCACTGGGCCCCGCCGATGGTGGCGACGCCCTTCCTGGTGGGGATGGTCGGCCTCGGCCTGCTCATGCACTTCCTGCCGCCGCGTGCGCTCGAACGTCTGGGCGGGATCGTCAAGTTCGCCCCCTCGCCAGTGCTCGGCGTCGCCGTCGGGCTTCTGATGCTGGTGGTCGAGGCGATCCGGCCCGAGGGCATCGCCCCCTTCATCTACTTCCAGTTCTAGGGGGAGCGGGATGGACGATTACCGCTTCGAGGAACAGATCGCCGCCGCGGAGCCCGCGCCGCCGCCGCACGAGCCGGACGCCTTCGAGCGCATGGTGGCGTCGCTGCGCCGGATGAGCGGCTATGATCCCGGCGCCGAGGACGAGGCCCATGACGAGCTGGCCGCCGGCCGCACTCGCCGCTGGATCGGCCGAACAATCCTGTTCGCGACCCTCACCCTGCTGATCCTGAACGCGGCGTCCCTGCACAGCTGGGCCACGACCCTGCCGCCGGGCTGGGCCTCCGAGACGGTGCGCGAGCTCGTGGACACCTGGAACGACCGCCTCGCCATGATCGGCCTCGACCAGCCCCGGAAGGCGATCCACGACGAGTACGAGAGCTGGAAGGGCAAGGACGCGGGGCAGCCCGCTTCCTGATGGTCGTGGCGGCGGGGCCGCCCTTTCTCAACGCGGAAGACGCAAAGAAGGCGCGAAGAGCGCAGAGGGCCTGAGCCTCTCTGCGTCCTCCACGCCTCCTCCGCGGTCTCTGCGTTCAGATACTGGCCTTCGGCCGGTCGCTACTTCGTCGCCGGGTCCCAGTGCTCGTCGGCCTTGCCGTCGACGAAGCGCCAGGTGTCGAACCAGCTGGTGGAATAGGTCTGGCTCGGATCCTTGGGATCCTTCAACACGCGGGGCGTCAGCACGGTGACGTAGTCGCCCTCGGCGATCACGGCGACGACCTTGTTGGTCATCTTCTCGGGGCAGGGCTTGGCCTTCACCTTCAGCACCTGGGTGAAGAAGTAGACCACCCCGTCCAGGCCCGAGTTCGCCTGGGGATTATGCTGGTGATAGGCCTTGGTCAGCCACTCGCCGGCCCGGTCCCACTCGCCGCATTCCAGCAGCTCCTTCTCGATGTGGTAGGCCGCCTGCTTGTTGCGGTTCAGCTTGGGGTCCTTCGAGTGGAACAGGGCTTCGGCGTCGGCGACTCCGACCACGGGTTCGGCCGCGGCCAGGGCCTGGCCGGCCGGGATGGCGAGCGCGCCGGCCGCAAGGACGGCGGCGAGACCTAGACGTGCGTACATGGGCGTCTCCTCTCTCTTTCTTCTCTGGTTCACACCATGGCGGGCCCGGCTAGGGCCGCCTTCACGCGTTCGGGTGTCAGGGGGTACTGGTCGAGCCGTCGGCCGGTGGCGTCGAAAAAGGCGTTGGCGATGGCGCCGGCGGCCGCCGCCATCACCTCCTCGCCCGCGCCCTGGGACTTCTCGTTCAGGTGCTGGACGATGATCGGCGTCACCTCCGGACAGTCCTGGAAACGGATCACCGGATAGCCCCGCCAGTCAAGGCTGGTCACCCCGTGCTCGTCGAATGTCACTTCCTCGAACAGCATGCGGCTGGCGGTCTGCACCAGCTGGCCCATGATCTGGGCCTCGACATTGCCGGGGTTCACCACCAGGCCGGCGTCGATGGCGCCATAGAGATGCTTGATCCGTACCCGGCCAGTCGACCGGTCGACCTCGATCTCGGCGACCGCCCCGCCCCATGACGCAAGATGGGTGCCGAG
>CAZTMF010000508.1:0-2803 GCA_964614675.1 uncultured Caulobacteraceae bacterium
ACGGCCACTTCCAGGCGCTCTTCCAGGCCCTGTTCGAGGGCGGCCAGGCCGAGCTCAGGCTGGTGGAGTCGGAGGATCCTCTGGAGGCGGGCCTGGAGATCTTCGCCTGTCCGCCCGGCAAGCGCATGGCGGCCATGTCGCTGATGAGCGGGGGCGAGCAGGCCCTGACCGCCATGGCGCTGATCTTCGGGGTGTTCCTGGCCCAGCCGGCGCCGATCTGCGTGCTGGACGAGGTGGACGCCCCGCTCGACGACCACAATGTCGACCGCTACTGCAACCTGATGGACGAGATGCGCCAGCGCACCGAGACCCGGTTCGTCTGCATCACCCACAATCCCGTGACCATGTCGCGGATGGACCGGCTCTATGGCGTCACCATGCCCGAGCGCGGCGTCTCCCAGCTGGTCTCGGTGGACCTGCGCCAGGCCGAGGCGCTGGCGGCGGAGTAGTCAGACGCAGATCACCGTATCGTCGTAGCTCGCTAGCCAGGCGTCATGGGTCACCAGCCGCATCGGTTCGGTGAGGGCCTGGGCGAGCAGCAGGTGATCGAACGGGTCCCGATGATGCATCGGCAGCTTTTCGACAGCCGCCGCATGATCGGGCGTGATCGCGAGGAATTCGAACCGCGCCGCCCGGAACGCTTCCAAGGCCTGATCGCAGGAAACCGGCATCAGCGTGGCCCTGCGGGCCATTCGGCGCTTGATTGCGATCTCCCAGAAGGTGACCGCGCTGACGAACACCTCGTTGGCGTCGTCCTCCAGCAACCGGGTCGCCTCAGGCGTCAAGCGGGGGTCCCCGAGCACCGCCCAGATCGCCACGTGGGTGTCGAGCAGCAATCTCATTCGTCGGGTTCGCCGTAGAACATTTCCGCGATCTGGCGATCGAGCTCGGGATCCTCTTCAGGCGACGCGAACATGCCCTGCGCGAGCCCGAGCCGCACGCGGTTCTGCCTGGTCTCGAGCGGCGCGATGCGCACCACGGGCCGGCCGTTGCGCGCGATGATGATCTCCTTTTCCTGACCGGTCTCGACCTGCTCGACCAGCTTCGAGAGATTGGTCTTGGCCTGGAAGATGTTCACCGTCGTCATCGATCAACCCTAGCTAAGTCTAGCTAATATATTTCACGGAGCCGTCGCAGGCAACGGATCGGGCCCGGATTCGCCTCGTGGCTGGCTGGCGAGGCTTGTCCCGTCTTGTCGCAGGCTCGACGGAGAGCGAAAAACACTATAACATTCAATGTATTATAATGATCGTGGCGAACCTTGACGCAAAGGGGCGGGGTCTTTAGGTTCCGCGCCGACCAAGCCGGGCCGCGGCGGCGATGTCGTGGAAGTTCTCGACACAGCCATGCCGAAGTCCAAAGATCGACCCGATGAGGCGCTTGGCCGCCTCAGCGAAGGGCTCCAAGCCTTCGAAGCCGCACGGGCGCGGCCGGCCTCCCAGGAGGCGGGCCAGTCGATGCGAGAGGGCTACAGCCTTTTCGCAGGCTTGATCGGCGGCGTCCTGGCGGGCGTGGGACTGGGCTGGCTCGTTGACCGGCTCGCTCACACGACGCCCTGGGGAATAGCGATCGGCGCTGTCGTCGGCACGGGGGTTTCTGTTTTCCTCGCCTGCCGTGCGGCCTTGCGCATATCGCAGAAAGCGTCGGAACGGGCGGGGCCACTCCCTTCCGTCCCCGACGATGATGACGAGTAGAGGACGAAGAGCACTCGATGCCCGCCATCGACCCGATGAGCCAATTCCTGATCCACAAGGTCGTGGGTCTGCCGCCCGTGAACCTTCCCGGCATCGGCTTGATCGATCTGTCGATCACCAATTCGGTGGTCGCCATGATGATCGCCGGCCTGACGGTCTGCGGCTTCTTCGCCCTGTCCGCGCGCCGGCAGGTCGTGCCCGGCCGCCTGCAGGCCGCGGGCGAGAACATCTATGACC
This sequence comes from uncultured Caulobacteraceae bacterium, assembly GCA_964614675.1. Lineage (GTDB taxonomy): Bacteria > Pseudomonadota > Alphaproteobacteria > Caulobacterales > Caulobacteraceae > JANWHQ01. The sequence goes on from CAZTMF010000508.1 coordinate 1,932, forward strand.
TGATCGACGGCATATTGGTCACCCCGGTGATCGGCTCCAAGGGCCGCCCGTACATCCCCTTCATCATGACCATCTTCACACTCGTGCTTGTCATGAACCTGATGGGCGTGGTGCTGGGCATCGGCCACGTGGCCGGCCAGGACTGGACCTTCACCGCGACGGCTCAGCTGGCGGTGACCGCGACCCTGGCGATCATCACCTTCGTCAGCGTGCTGGTCATCGGCTTCGTGAAGAACGGCCTCGGCTTCTTCAAGCTGTTCGTGCCCAGCGGCATGCCGCTCGCAATGGTGTTCATCATGGTCCCGATCGAGCTGCTGTCGTTCATGATCCGGCCCCTCACCCTGGCCATGCGACTGTTCGGCAACATGCTGGGCGGCCACGTGGTGATGAACATCTTCGCCAGCTTCGTGGTCAGCCTCGGCCTCCTCGGCCTGACCGGCGGCATCGCGTCGCTGGGCTTCGTCGGCTCGGCCCTGTCGCTGGGCATGGTGGTGGCCCTGACGGTGCTCGAGCTGGTCGTCGCCGCGCTGCAGGCCTTCGTCTTCGCGGCGCTGGCGACCGTCTATCTCAACGAAGTCGTGAACCTGGGACACGGCCACTAGCCGCCGTCCCGCCAACCTATCCAACCCATCTGAGAAGGAACGAAAAGATGGATCCTGTTTCCGCCAAGTATATTGGCGCTGGTCTGGCCACCATGGGCATGATCGGCGCCGGCGCTGGCCTCGGCATCCTGTTCGGCGGCTATCTGCAAGGCGCGATCCGCAACCCGAGCGCGGCCGGCCCCGAGCGGATCTGGCTGTTCCTGGGCATGGCGCTGACCGAGTCCATGGGCATCTTCGCCCTCGTTGTGGCCCTGCTGCTCCGCTACACCT
>CAZTMF010000509.1:0-2788 GCA_964614675.1 uncultured Caulobacteraceae bacterium
AGGACCAGCGCGCGACCCTGCGCGGCCTGGGCCTGGACCGTATCGGCCGCAAGTCGACGCTCGAGGACACCCCCTCGATCCGCGGCATGATCGCCAAGGTCGCCCACATGGTCCAGGTGGTGGAGGGCTAACCTCCACCGCTCGTTCCCGCGCAAGCGGGGATCCATGACATTCAAAGAAGCCGAGTCGGAGCCTTGCTCCGGCGCAGATCTCCGAGGAGAGGCTAGATGACCAAGCTCAATGAACTGGCGCCCCGTCCGGGCTCGCACAAGCCGCGCATGCGCGTCGGCCGTGGTCCCGGCTCAGGCAAGGGCAAGACCGCCGGCCGCGGCGTGAAGGGCCAAACCTCCCGTACTGGTCACGGCATGAACCAGTTCGAGGGCGGCCAGATGCCGATCCACATGCGCATGCCCAAGCGCGGCTTCAACAACCCCTTCGCCAAGAAGCTGGTCGAGGTGAACCTGTGGCGACTGGCCCAGGCCATTGACGCCGGCAAGCTCGACGCCAAGCAGCCGGTGGACTCCGACGCCCTGGTCAAGGCCGGCGTGATCCGGAGAGCCCGCGATGGCGTGCGGCTGCTCGGTCAGGGCGAGCTGAAGGCCAAGCTCGACATCCGCTGCCATTCGGCCACCGCCTCGGCCCGCAAGGCCGTGGAAGCCGCTGGCGGCAAGCTGACGACCGTGATCGCCGCGGCGGAAGCGGCCGCCGAAGCCTAGCCTTCAGCCGCTCTTCGCGGGGGGCGTCCATGTCCGATAAGAAGAACGACGCGCACCTCAGCGACGCCGACGCCAACGTCGCGTGGATGAAGCAGGTCTACGAGACCGAGGCCTACTGGGAAGACATCAAGTTCGGCTACCGGTGGAGCAAGGAAGCGCCGGTAAAGGACTACCGCCAGTCAGGCGCCCTGGTCGAACAGCTCCTGCTGCCCTTCATCCCCCGGAAGGTGAACGAGGCTCTGGAGATCGGTCCGGGCGGCGGCCGCTGGACCGTAGAGCTGCTGCGGATCGCCGGACGGCTGCACCTGGTGGACGTCAGCGAGGCCGCCCTTCGGGTCTGCCAGCAGCGGTTTCGCTACTACGACAACATCTCCTACCATCCCACCGAGGGCTCCAACCTGGACTTCATCGCGCCAGGATCGCTGGACCTGATCTTCTCGTGGGGCGCGCTGGTGCATGTGCAGCGCGAGCACATCCGCAACTACGTCCGCCAGTTCCGCGATCTGCTCAAGCCGAACGGGGTGGCCTTCATCCAGCACCCCGCCCAGGGGCTGAACGTCGATCTCGCGCGGACCGATTTCCGCCCCACCGACATGGTCGAGATCGCCGCCGAGTGCGGGCTCGATATCCGGGCCCAGATCATGACCAGCCAGCAGTTCCATCCGGACTACCATGTCGGCCGCCGTCAGGTTTACCTGGACTGCATCAGCGTGCTGCATCCCGCCGTCTTCCAAGGCGGATGAGCGGGGCCGCCGTGTTCAGCCGACAGTTCCTGGACATGCCGGCGACGGAGATCGTCGAGGCGCTTCGGACGACGGGCTATGTCGCGATCGAAGAGGCGCTGGATCCCACCGTAGCCGACGCCATCCTTGCCGACGTCGACGACCTCAGGTTCGAGATCAACCGCAATGCGCCCCCCAATGTGATGGCGGGGGCCCAGACCTACGCCAATCACATCTTCGCCCGCTCCAGGGCCGCCTTCGATCTGGTGGTGAGCGAACGGGTGCTGGGCATCCTCGGCGCGGGCCTTGGCGAGTCCTTCCGCATCGTGGGCAAGCGCGTCTACGAGACGGGAGCGGACCACTACATGCCGTTCCACAGCGACGTGGGCAAACCGTGCGCCGACCCGCGGCGGCTGGATGCGATCGTCTTCATCTTCTACCTGAACGACGTGTTCCAGGGCGAATGGGAGATCGTCGAGAACTCCCACCTCTGGGGCGAGCGGACGGTGGGCTCGCGGGCGGACGACGAAGCCTTGCTGGCGCGGCCAGATGTAAAGGTCCGCGGCCTCCAGATGCCCAAGGGATCGGTGGTCATCTACAATGGTCGCCTGCTGCACCGCGCACGCCGGTTCAAGGACAAGGCCTATCGCCGGCGCAGCTTCTTCTTCCAGACCAATCGCGACGCCAAGGGCGGCGAGCCCATGCTGGTGGACGCCAGTTTCATCACGCCCGACCTGTCGCCCGAGGCCAGGATGCTGCTGGGCTTCGGCTCGCCCAGCATCGTGCCGTCCTATCCGGCCTCGTCGCCGCAGACCCTGCCGATCGCCAAGGACGACGCCCTGGCCCGTTACCTGGCCGAAAACCTTCCGGTCGAGCAACTGGCCGCGCTGGACCGCGGGCAGGGGCCCCAATGAGCATCGGCATGATCTGCCTGCAGGGGGCGGCGAGACGCCGCGAGGCCTGTCCTGGTCCGGGCCGGCCCTCGCCAAGCCAGGCCGCGTCCCCTATGTGTAGCCGCGAATTCTTGGAGACCTAGATGGCTTCGGCCGCTGAACAGCTCGCCGCCAATATGAACTTCGGCGCCTTCCAGAAGGCGACCGATCTGCACAAGCGTCTGTGGTTCACGGTCGGCGCGCTGATCGTCTACCGCATGGGGGCCTACATCCCGATTCCGGGGATCGACTCCAAGGCCTTCGCCGACGCCTTCAACAGCCACTCGGCGGGCATCCTGGGCATGTTCAACATGTTCTCGGGCGGCGCCGTGCAGCGCATGGCGATCTTCTCGCTGAACGTGATGCCCTACATCTCGGCGTCGATCATCGTGCAGCTGCTGCAGTCGATCTATCCGCC
>CAZTMF010000510.1:0-2782 GCA_964614675.1 uncultured Caulobacteraceae bacterium
ACCCGCACCGTGCCGGAGAGATAGGCCTCGGGGATGGGCATCAGCCAGATGCCCATCTTGGTGACGACGCCGAGGCTGGTCTGGGAGAACAGCCCGTCGATCCAAGGGCCGAAGCCGGACTTGTACTGCTGCCAGGTCTTCGAGCCCGGCAGCGCGCCCATGCCGGTGCGCAGCAGCTCGCCGTTCGGCAGCACCACCTCCATGCCGCAATGGGCGTCGAAGTGGTTGCGGTAGAGGGCGTTGGTGTAACCGCCTCCGCGGTCGAGGGCATTGCCGATGACGCTGCCCCAACCGGGATCGGGGCAATCGACCCAGACCTTCAGCCCGCGCTCGTCGATGTAGCGGTAGAGGTCGAAGTAGCTGACGCCGGGCTCGACCAGGGCGAAGGCGTTCTTCTCGTCGACCTCGAGGATGCGGTTCATCCGCTTCAGGTCGAGCACCACGCTGCCCGAGAGCACGGGGGCCGAACCGCCGTAGCCGAGGTTCTTGCCGGTCGAGATGGGATAGATCGGGATCTTGTACTTGTTGGCGGTGCGCATGACCGCCTGCACTTCCTCGGTGCTGGCGGGCGCGACGGCGGCGGAGACGAACTTCTCCTCCGGCTCACCCCAGAAAGGCGAATAGGCGTCGCGATAGAGGTCTGTGTCCTCCTGCGAGGTGAAAACCCAGTCCTTGCCGACCGTCGCTTCGAAGCCCGTCAGGGCCGCGGCGAAGTCGGACTGGCTGACTCCCGGCGGAAGCCTCATGCGCGGACCGCCCGCGCCGGCGGCGCGATCAGCCAGGAGACAACCGGCCAAGAAAACGCAGGATCAGGCGGCAGGGCTTCGCGCGTGATCACCCGCATCCCGGCGTCGCGGGCCAGGTGGTCGAGCACGAACAGCGCCTGGGCGTCGGTGACGCCCGCGATCGCCGCCGGCCCCGCGCGCCAGCGGACGGCGAGGTCGTGGTACCAGAGGTTGGTCACGTCACCCTCGATGGCGGCGGCGGTCCAGCCCCGGCGGACGGCCTCGGCGGCGAAGGCGCGGCCCGAGGCGAAGCGGCGGTCGTAGACGGCGCGGTAGATTTCCATCGGCTGGGCGGCTTGGGCGGCCGTCGCCAGAGAGCCCAGGGGCAGGACCGAGCCGATCAGGCCGGCGGTGAGGATCTGTCTGCGGCTGGCCATCGGATCAGCCCAGCTTGACCTTGGAGATGGCGGCGGTGACGCAGGCGTCGTCCTTGTCGCCACCCGGCGCGCCCGAGACGCCGATTGCGCCGATCAGCTCGCCGCCGACCATCAGGGGCTGGCCGCCCGCCCAGGTGATCAGCTTGGGATCGTTCTTGATCCGGTCGGCCAGGGCTGGATCGGTCTTGGCCTTGTCGCCGACCGCGCCGCTCGGCTCCTTGAAGGTGATGGCGGTGAAGGCCTTGCGCACCCCAACCGCGCCGGTCATTTCGGGCGCCCCGTCAGAGGAGATCTGCACCCGCAGGACGCCCGCGGAATTCAGCACCACCGCAGTGACCTTGTAGCCATTGGCGGCGCAGGCGGCGATCGCGGCCTGGGCCAGGGCGACGGCGGCGGCGGAGGACGGCCCCTTCGCCGGGGGCGACGGCGGACCGGGCGGGCGCGGCGGACCGGCCGGCGCCTGGGCCAATGCCGAGCCAGATGCGGCCAAGGCCAGCATGGCTCCGAAAGCTGCGGCTTTCATGGTGGATTCTCCCCCCGCGCCGGCGTGGGCCGGCTTCGGACGGAGACGGTATCGAGCCCCGCCGCAGCTTGGCAAGGGAATCTCAGGAAGACTGTCATCCCGGACAAGCCGCGCGGGCGGCACTCCGGGATGACAATTGGCGTCAGGCGATCGGGCCGAGGGAGGCGGTGTCGATCTTCACGCCCGGGCCCATGGTGGAGCTGAGCGAGACCTTCTTCACATAGGTGCCCTTGGCGCCGGTGGGCTTGGCCTTGTTCAGGGCGTCCATCATGGCCTTGATGTTGGCCACCAGAGCGTCCTCGGTGAAGCTCGCCTTGCCGACGCCGGCGTGGACGATGCCGCTCTTCTCGGCGCGGAACTCCACGGCGCCGCCCTTGGCGTCCTTGACCGCCTGTCCGACGTTCGGCGTCACGGTGCCGACACGCGGGTTCGGCATCAGACCGCGCGGGCCCAGCACCTTACCGAGACGGCCGACCAGGGCCATCATGTCGGGGGTGGCGATCACCCGGTCGAATTCCATGAACCCGCCCTGGATGCGCTCGACCAGTTCCTCGGCGCCGACGATGTCGGCCCCGGCGGCGGTGGCCTCGGCGGCCTTGGCGTCCTTGGCGATGACGGCGACGCGCACGTCGCGGCCGGTGCCGGACGGCAGGGAGACGACGCCGCGGACATTCTGGTCGGCGTGACGCGGGTCGACGCCGAGATTGACGGCGATCTCGACGGTCTCGTCGAACTTGGCGGTGGCGTTGGCCTTCACCAGCTTGATGGCGTCGGGCAGCGGGTGGACGGCGTCACGGTCGCCGGTCCAGGCGTTGATGCGCTTGGGTTGCTTGGGCATGCTCAGCTCTCCACCACGCGAAGGCCCATGGCGCGCGCGGAACCCTCGATGATCCGCGCGGCGGCCTCGATGTCGTTGGCGTTGAGGTCCTTCATCTTCTTTTCGGCGATGTCGCGCAGTTGCTGGCGCGTCACCTGGCCGACGGTCTCGCGGCCGGTCTTGCCGGAGCCTGATTTGATGCCGACCGCCTGCTTCAGGTAGTGCGTCGCCGGCGGGGTCTTGGTGACGAAGGTGAAGCTCTTGTCCTGATAGACGGTGA